>CAYNGN010000296.1:0-4259 GCA_964396615.1 uncultured Thiothrix sp.
GTGGCTGCTGCTGTTGGTACAGGGCATGGAACAGCGGATCGTGTTGCTGCATTGGTTGAAGCTGGCGTGGATATTATTGTTGTGGATACTGCACATGGACATTCACAAGGTGTATTAGATCGGGTTAAATGGGTGAAGGATCATTATCCTGATGTGCAAGTAATTGGTGGTAATATTGCGACGGCTGCTGCTGCACGTGACCTTGTGACTGCGGGAGCGGATGCGATAAAGGTAGGTATTGGTCCTGGTTCAATCTGTACAACACGTATGGTAACAGGGGTTGGTGTTCCACAAATCACCGCATTAATGAATGTCGCTGAAGCGCTAGAAGGGACAGGGATTCCGTTTATTGCGGATGGTGGTATTCGCTTTTCAGGAGATGTTGCAAAAGCATTAGCATCAGGTGCTGCAACGGTGATGATGGGGGGCATGTTTGCAGGGACAGATGAGTCTCCTGGTGAGGTGGAAATTTATCAAGGACGTTCTTACAAAGCATACCGTGGTATGGGATCATTGGCGGCAATGGCGAAGGGATCTAGTGATCGCTATTTTCAGTCAGAAAATGCGGCCGATAAGTTGGTTCCTGAGGGAGTTGAGGGACGTGTTCCTTATAAAGGTGGTTTGTCACCGATTATTCATCAAATTCTGGGTGGGGTTCGTTCAAGTATGGGGTATATTGGTTGTGCTGATTTGCATGAAATGCGGACTAAATCGACTTGTGTGCGTATATCCAACGCAGGTGTAACAGAGTCTCATGTGCATGATGTTACGATTACTAAAGAGCCACCAAATTATCGCGTTTAAGTAATTTCTCAGAAAAAAAATGAGTCTTATTGGTATTGCTATGCAACTGTAGCAATGCCAACAGATGGGATTATTGGAGGGCTATTGTGTTTCTAAGGTTGCAGCGGCATTTTGGTGACCAAAGATAAACGTTTCTTTTTTGTCTTCTTTATTTTTCTCTTGTTCGATCTCTTCGAGCATTAATCCATTAAAGACTTTTTGAGCTTGATTGGTTTTTTCTGGTGACTTGTTATTATCAGTTGTTACTTGTTTTAGCATGTCAGCAACAGGATTATCATCAAGATTAATTCTTACTTGCAAGTTGTTTGGTGAGTCTGCATTACTTAATGCTGCTTCAAATGAAATTATTCCCTGTTTGTAAAGCTTGAATAGGTGGCTATCAAAGGTTTGCATGCCTGATTCTTCTGATTTTTCCATGACTTCTTTAATCGCACTAATATCACCTTTTTGAATCAATTCACGAATGAGTTGTGTGCCAAGTAGTATTTCTATAGCAGCAACACGTTTGCCATCAACGGTTGGTACAAGGCGTTGCGAAATGAAGGCTTTTATGTTTAATGATAAATCCAGTAATAGCTGGTTGTGACGTTCTTCGGCAAAAAAATTGATGATTCTATCCAATGCTTGATTGGCATTATTCGCATGTAGCGTGGTGAGGCACAGATGCCCTGTTTCAGCAAAGGTAAGGGCATGCTCCATAGTTTCTTCGGTGCGTACTTCACCAATTAAGATAACATCAGGTGCTTGACGAAGCGTGTTGTGTAATGCATCTTCATAGCTATCCGTATCTACCCCTACTTCTCGTTGGCTAATAATAGATTTTTTATGGGGATGAATATATTCAATAGGATCTTCAATGGTAATGATATGACCAGATGCAGTGCGATTTCGGTAATCAATCAGTGCGGCAAGTGATGTTGATTTTCCTGATCCTGTGCCACCAACGAACATGATAAGACCGCGTTTTTCCATAATGACTGTTTTTAACACTTCAGGGAGTCCAAGGTCATCAATATGTGGAATTTCAACTTTAATGTTTCTGATTACCATAGCAACATTATTGCGCTGTTGATAAATATTGATGCGAAAACGCCCAATGCCGTCAATAGACAAGGCAAGGTTCATTTCTGGTTTTTTTTCAAATGCAGCACGTTGTTCTTCATTCATGACGTTGTGAGCGAGTTGGGTGAGGTCTTCACGTGTTAGCCGTTTTTTTTCGATAGGCTTAAGCACGCCTTGGAATTTAGCGGCAGGCGGTGCGTCAACGGTTAAATAAAGGTCTGAGCCATCATTTCTTACTAAAATTCTCAGGTAGTCGTTAAATTTCATTGTCTATCCTTATTGTTATTATTGATGAGAATTGTAGCGTATTGGTAAAAGATCACTAATTATTTGCTGATAACACGTGCATTTTTCATATGCTTATATGAAACAATAAAAAATAGTATTTTAATTGGTGTGATTAAGTTTGGATTAATCCGTTTGTCGCTAATATATAACCACTGATGCAGGAGATTGTTTGGGGTTTGTGGTATATCTCTTGTTTATTAAGATATTGAATAGTAATAATAAAATGATTTACGCCATTCTGACACTCTATGGCATTAACAAAATCTTAATAACATGCAGAAGTAATGATGGTTGATCGTCTTACTTTAATAACCGGTATCATTGGGGAGCTGGTTTTAAGTTGATCGGCCAGAACCCGCAGAAGTATCTATGCTTCTGCGGGTTTTTTTATTTTTGGTCAAGTAATATTTTTGAAGTTTATAAGGTTTTATAAATAAATCAATTATTTACTGATTTTTCAGATATTTTATGAGTATAAATTGTTCAATTTTTAAAAAAATAAGAAGGATTAAGCTTTGATTAATCCACTTGTCGCTAATATACAACCACTGACGCAGGAGATTGTTTGGGGTTTGTGGTATATCTCTTGTTTGTTGAGATATTGAATAGTAATAATAAAATGATTTACGCCATTCTGACACTCTATGGCATTAACAAAATCTTAATAACATGCAGAAGTAATGATGGTTGATCGTCTTACTTTAATAACCGGTATCATTGGGGAGCTGGTTTTAAGTTGATCGGCCAAGACCTACAGAGGTATCTATGCTTCTGTAGGTTTTTTTGTATTTAAAATATGGGTTTAGTATTTATTATTTTATTTCGTTTATAATTTAAACGATCTACAGCATGTTAAGTTTTGATTAAGCCATTTGTCGATAATATGAATCCACTGATGCAGAGGTGAGATTGTTTGGGGGCTTATGATCATATCCTTTTTAATCAGGTATTATTTAAGACAAAAAAATTACATGCCATTCTGACACTCTATGGCTCTAACTAAATACTTAACTAATAGCAACAGCAACGATAAGCAATTTCGCTTACTTATAACTGGCACATTGGGGAGCTAGTTTGTAGGAAAAATAGCTTATACCCACAGAAAATTTTGTTTTCTGTGGGTTTTTTAGTTTAGGGCGATAAATTATTCTATTTTTCCAAGATCTCTTTTTTTGTATTTGCTTATATCAGCTCTTCCTGTTTGGCGTGTGTGTGTGGTTAGATTTTGTATTGTTATATCGTTATTAGCAGCTGTTTTTAACACATTATTTTTTTCAAGTTTAGATAGGATGGATATTGTATTGTTACGTGATTTGTTTGTTTCTTTGAACAAAAAGGTTTTTTTATCAGGGTAAAGAAAGTAGAGATTATCAATAACAGTCGAGATAGTGGTTAAATTGATATGCATGAAAGGCGGCTTTTGTGGTGATGAGGAAATTAATGACTGTTTTGGTGTTGTAAGCTGATGTGTGTTGTTTATAATATTTGCCTTATTTAGAGATTGGTTATAAGTGGTTGCACCTGCTATTAATACACCTAGCATAACCGTCGTCATTGCAACTATTCTTGCGTAGTGTCGCTTTTCTACTTTTTGCTTAGTAGGTTGTGTTTGTTGCTTAAGTACACTGAAATCAATTTCAAGTTTTTTGGGAGAAAGGGATATATTATCTTGCTTCTTTGTGTACTCAAGCGCCTTTGTTGTTATGCCGAATTCTTTTTTCCAATCCTGAATTGATAGTGGACGGTTCGTTTCTAATGATTCCATTGCATGGCTAATGGCTAATAATATTGGTTCTGGGTAGCGCCCTTGTGCAATCAAATAAGCAGGGGAGAGTGGATCAGGTTTACCTTCAACAGTTGCCGTTAAACGTTGTACTGAGGAAGTAGGTGTTGTTCCACTAATAAGATAATATAAAGTAGCTCCCATTGCATAGATATCGGTTTTTACGCCTTGTTTACTATGGGCTACATATTGTTCATGTGGCGAGTAGCCTGTTGAGATATATGAGCTTAGATCTTTTTCATAATGTCTAAAGAGGTGTTTTGCTTGCCCTAGGTTAATAATAAAGGGGGTAAGGCTTTCTGTTTCAATAATTATAGTGGTT
>CAYNGN010000297.1:0-4222 GCA_964396615.1 uncultured Thiothrix sp.
GAAATACATTTCCTTGCGGGCTTGAGTCAGAATCTCTCTGGTTTTTCGCAAAATTTAGTGGAGTCGGTCAGTGTATTTACACTTGATAATACGAGCGACGGTACGACTCAACGCTCAGATAAAGCAGAAAAAATAAAAGCCAACGTATAGCATTCAACAAGGAGGTTCAGCTAATGGACGACAATAATACGCTTGAAAGAGCTGATACGCTGAGTGCTGAGATTGATGACATGATCATGATATTATCAATGATCAGCACCAGCAGCACTGATGGTACTGATCATGCTGGTTATCTTGATGAGTTCATGACAGGACTGGAAAGAATAGCGACAACAGCTAATGGATCTGGTTATGCGGAAATCGTCAAGACCAGTCAATGGTGTCAGCAGAACCTAGCGCTTTTTAAAGAAAATCCGTCTCAACAAATTGATTTATTTATTGAATCAGGTGAATGTTGGCATTGGCTTGAACTTATTAGCGCCCATTTGGCTGATTCAGAAGAAACGTCATATGTATCAGCGTTAAGGTCAGAATTATTACGCAATGAGTGGCTTAATGCGTATAAGGAAGAGGATCTGCAAGCATTATTGTTACAACTAAAGTTGCTTGCTATTGGTGATGCAAGTAACCATGACACAGCGAGTACTCGTGCTAATGAACAATCGACGACATCCTCACTTGCATTCACATGGGATGACGATACGCATCCTGAGTTTTTAGAAGCCTTCTTTGAAGAAACAACGGAACTGATTGGTGAATTAGCTGTTCTGTTGCAAAAAATGGCAAATGGCGAGCTGGATAGCGAGGAGCGCTACAACGCTTCTCGTGTGGCACATACCATTAAAGGGGGGAGTGCTGTTGCAGGTATTACGGCATTATCCACACTGTCCTATCGACTGGAAAAGATTCTAGATTATTCGGTAAAGAAGGAGCTTGCTGAGGAGATTTATCCTTTATTGGCTGAAACTTCTTATTGCTTGGAAGACTTATTTAAGGCTATTCAAGAACTCACTGGCGAACCCCAAGGCTTTGCTGCTGTTTTCAATAAACTGTCGAATTATGCTGAAACCTTAGAAGAAGATACTACACCGCTTACACTGGGTAAACCCACGTTACCTGATTTCATTACCCAACAAGCAGTCGTTGAACCAATCGTCGATAATGTTATAGACAATGCTATAAACGATACTGTTGATCAAATAATTAATGTGTCTAATGTGTCTAATGTGCTTGATAATGAGCATGTTGATAAAGTTGTTGAAGAAACGGCTGAAGATGTTATTGAGGAAGATATTGCTTGTGTAGAAATTGATGCAATCATTACAACGTTATCAACCCTCAGCGCAGATGATACAAGCCGTTATGCTAACTATATCGACGAGTTGAAATTCCTTAATGCATTCGCTGACATATCAGGCTATTCCGAAATAACCAATGTCAGTCAATGGGTGCAGCGAAACTTTGTTTATTTTGGCGAAAACAAACAGGATAAATCAGCCTTTATTCGCTCAGGTGAATGTTGGTTATGGCTAAAATGTATGCGTGACATTCTGGCTAATGCAGAAGAATTTTCATATCTTGCAGAATTAACAACTGAGTTGATGCGTGATGAGTGGGCGATCCCTTTTGAAATAAGCGATCTGCAAAATCTGCTGATGCAGCTAAAAGAACGACATAGCGCTAGTAAAGTAGATGTCCAAACAGATACAAAAGAAGCGACTGTTGAGACAATGACACTTCAGCATCGGTTTAGCTGGGATGATGATATTCATCCTGAGCTATTGTCAAGTTATCTGAATGAAACCCCTGATCAAGTGATTCAAGTAGCAAGTCTACTGAAAAAGATTTCAACAGGCGAAGCAAGTAAAGCGGATCATCAAGAAGCTTCGCGTATTGCACATACCATTAAGGGTGCTAGTGGTGTTGTGGGGATTACTGCACTGGTTGAGTTTACGCATAAACTGGAAGATATTCTTGATTACTCTATCAATCACCCACTTCCCCATGATATTGCCAGTTTGCTTGCGGAATCGGCTGATTGTTTAGAAGATATGTTTGATGCTATCTTGAATAAGGAAGCAGCTCCTGACGAATTTGTACCACTGTTAGCGAGTCTCACACAATATAGTGGAACGCTTGAACAAGATAGTGTTATGGACATGTCTTTGTTTGAGTTAGCAACAGAAGAACTTCCAGAGTTTATTCGTGATAACAATCAGCAGAATAATCAAATTGATACGGTTATCGTTGAATCCACAATAGCTGAGAAAGAGACTGAAGCAGAACAAAACCATGTTCATCCTGCTTTATTTAATCACCATCAAGAACCTGATTTTTCTGCACTCGTTAATGCTTCAGAGACTGTAAAATCATCAATTGACGATAATAATAAACAAGCATTATCAGCTACTGACAGCTATATTCGTGTTCCTGTGAATATTATTGATACGTTATTCACGCTTGTGGGAGAGTTGGTGACTACGTCTATACAGGTTACGGATAAACTCGATAAATCTATTGCTACTAGCAAGCAAGTAAAACTACAAGACATACGTGTGCATAAGATGCTTGATGAGCTAAGTAGTACCTTGTCGAAGCAGGAAAAAGAGCAATTCAAAATTATTGCTAGTTTACAACAAGATAATGCTTTTGATCATCTGGAAATGGACACCTATAATGAATTGCACAGTATCAATGGTCTGTTAACAGAAAGTATTCTTGATGCCGAAGAAACTGAAGCGCATTTAGAAAAGCAGTTATATGCGCTAAAAGACGATCTGCACATACTTGATCTATTAAACAAAGATCTCAGTGATGTTATTCTAAAATCACGTATGGTCTCGATCAATTCATTAATCCCCAGACTTGAACGTATCGTTAGACAAACAAGCAATAAGACCAAAAAGAAAGCAGAGCTTGTGGTGACAGGCAATGAAATCAATGTTGATACCGATATTCTGAATGGGCTAATGGATCCGCTGTTGCACTTATTAAGAAATGCCATTGATCATGGTATTGAATATCCGCTGGATCGAGAAGCCAAAAACAAGGATAAAACGGGACAAATTACCCTTGAATTTTCAAGAAAAGGCAGCCACATCCAAATGCAACTCAAAGATGATGGTGCAGGTATGGATGCTGAAAAAATTTACCAACAAGCAATTGCAAAAGGTCTCATTACCGCAGATAAAAAACTGAGTAAGGATGAAAAGCTAGAACTCATCCTACAGGCTGGGTTTTCTACACAAAACAATGTAACTGATATCTCAGGTCGTGGTGTGGGCATGGATGTGGTGAATAATGCTGTGCGTATGTTGAATGGTACATTGAGCATTGAAAGTGAGATTGATAAGGGGTCGATATTCACTATTAGCATTCCATTGACACTGGTTACCTCTACAACCTTGCTCGTAAACGTTTCGGGGCATCAGGTTGCCATTCCTTCTGAATCCATTGATCAGTTGCATTATCTGACACCTGACAGCGTGATTAAGAATGAGCGCGGTTATTTTGTAGAGCATGAGGGCAGGGAGTTACCGATTCAGTCATTGGCAACATTGATTGGTTTCCCCGCTAATACGCCTGATTTTTCCCTGCCTCATACCTTACTTTTCATTAAGAATGCCAATGAAACACATGCTATTTATATTGATGAGGTCATTAGTTCTCGGCAAACGGTTATTAAGAGTCTCTCTGATTGGTTGGATAGCTCTCAAGGTCTGATCGGTGCTTGCCATCTACCTGATGGTGGAGTAGCACCTGTTGTTAATCTGCCTAAAATATTAAGTCTCAATGAAAAAACCAATCAGCTAATAAAACAAATTCAGCTAGATTCTGGTGAGCAAACGGTTAAAAAAAGCGTTGCTAAAATTTTGGTTGTTGATGATTCCCTGAGTAATAGAAAAGCATTAAGCCTTATTATTGATCAGACTGATTTTGATGTTTTGACCGCTGTTGATGGTTTAGATGCGTTGCAAATTATGAATGAAAATCAAATTGATTTGGTTTTCACTGATCTAGAAATGCCAAGAATGAATGGTATAGAGCTAACACAGGCGATTCGCGTTTGGGAGGATAAAAAGGATACTCCTGTCGTCATGATTACCTCCAGAACAACCAGTAAGCATAGAAAACTTGCGGAAAAAGCGGGAGTTGATGACTACTTAACGAAGCCTGTTATTACAGAAACGTTATTAAACTCAATCGCTCAATGGCTTGAAAA
>CAYNGN010000298.1:0-2480 GCA_964396615.1 uncultured Thiothrix sp.
ATCATTATTGGAGACCTGTAAAATGAGTACAACACTCAATGAAAACTGGATTGAACTAAATTCCTTATCTTGTTCCACACGTCCAGAAGTAAAAATTATTTATGTAAAGCTAAGCAGCATAAGCGAACTCTCGATTATAGAAAGCAAGGATAACGATGATGAGGATGATAAGGAACAGCATCATATTTTTGTAGTGGCACAAGGGACTAAGTACTTATATAAAACAGAAAAAACCTATGCTGAAGCAGAACAAACAGCAAAAGACCTTATTGCAACTGTTGAAAACCCTGTTAGCCAAGACAGTCAGGATGATAAATCACAAAAAAGTCAATTGCGTTTGGTTTCTGGGGGCAAAGAAAAATAATACACGAGTGCCGCCCACTAATTTTGTAGTCCATATTGATTCCTGCTTACTTTCAATCTACGATTGTGCGCTTACATCCCCTACCTGAAGGAAGGAGAGGGGTTTACGCTCAATCTGATCAATAAGCAAGCATGACGACGTGACATACGCCTCTCACATAAGGGTAAAAAATGACTACAGAAGCAACGCCAGATATACAATCAGCTCCAATCACCTCAACGACGCATGAGGCGTTTACTCAGGCACGGAATTATTTACAAACACGTATTATTGGCCAGCAAGACCTTATTGATCGCTTGATGATTGCCTTATTAGCAGATGGGCATTTGCTCGTAGAAGGCGCACCAGGGTTGGCAAAAACAACGGCTATCAAAGAACTCGCCTCAATCCTTGAAGGCGATTTTCACCGCATCCAATTTACCCCTGATTTACTGCCAGGCGACTTAACAGGCACCGAAGTATATCGTCCTGAAACGGGCGAGTTTATCTTCCAAAAAGGTCCACTGTTTCATAATCTGATTCTCGCTGATGAGATTAATCGCTCACCTGCCAAAGTCCAATCAGCCTTATTAGAAGCCATGGGTGAACGTCAGATTACGGTTGGTAAACACACTTATATTTTAGCTCGCCCTTTTCTGGTCATGGCAACACAAAACCCAATTGAACAAGAAGGCACTTACCCATTACCTGAGGCACAGCTTGATCGATTCTTAATGCATGTATTAATTGATTATCCATCGGCTGAAAATGAAAACCTTATTCTTGAATTAGCCCGTCAACAAGCCATGCAAGGCTACCAAGGTGAGGCCGAAGCACCTCTACAATTAAGCAAAACAACGGTTGAAACGGCACAACAAGAAGTACTCGGCTTACATATGGCTGCTCCTGTACAAGAGTATATTGTGCAACTGGTACTCAGCAGTCGTGATCCATCACCTTATAGCAAAACATTAGCAAAATGGGTCAGTTATGGTGGCAGCCCACGGGCAACCATTGCACTTGATCGCTGCTCTCGCGCTCATGCATGGCTGCACGGACGGGATTATGTATCACCTGAGGATGTACAAGCAATTGCTTATGAAGTGCTACGTCACCGTATTCTTATTTCCTATGAAGCAGAAGCCGATGGCATTAGCGCTGATCATTTTATTCGTGAATTAATCAAACATACGCCTGTTGCTTAGGGAAAAATGGAGCAGCAACATGATCAGCAAGCAATTCAAACGTATTAAAAAACAATTTTTTACCGTTTTTAAGCCAGCAAAGCAGCAGCAAACAGCATCCAATAACGTCGATTTACCCTTCAATACAGGAACGCATGTCACACTTGAAAGGCTGATTAGCTTACAGCAACAAGGTAGAAAACTGGATTTATCACATCGTTCTTCGGCACTTGCTTCAACAGTAGGTTCTCATATCTCACGTTTTCGAGGGCGCGGTATGGACTATCAAGAGTCACGTGTTTATCAAGCAGGCGATGATATTCGCAGCATGGATTGGCGGGTCACTGCACGGGCAGGTAAACCACACACCAAACTCTACCAAGAAGAGCGAGAACGTCCAATTGTGTTGTTTGTTGATTTTAATCCCAGTATGTTTTTTGGTTCAAGCTGCGCCTTAAAATCCGTTATTGCCGCCAAAACCGCCGCTTTACTCGCATGGGCAGCAAATCAACAGGGTGACAAGGTGGGTGGCTTATTATTTAATGGCGAACACCATGAACTACCACCCAAAATAGGCAAGCGGAGTGTCTTACAATTTATTCGCCAATTAGTGCATTATGCTAACCCACAACGTGCATTGAGCAACACACATCACATCGTACGCTTAAATGATGAACTAAAGCGCTTACGTCGTCTGGCTCGCCCAGGCTCTTTGGTCTTTTTAATCAGTGATTTTTATGCCATTGATGACAAAACTAGCAAGCACTTACGCCGCATTCGACAACATAACGATATCATCGCCCTACAAATCGTTGATCCTTTGGAAATCACTGTCCCCCCTGCGGGGCGTTATGGAGTTACCAATAGCATGGTAGCTAACAGCAAAACAGCCATCGCTGTAGAGCAAGGCATATTAGATATACAATCGCGTAAAGGACGTGAACAATATGAGC
>CAYNGN010000298.1:2500-4205 GCA_964396615.1 uncultured Thiothrix sp.
CAACACCATCAAGCAGTCGCAGGATTAATGCGCCAACATACCATTCCATTACTACAAATCACCACAAATGATGATGTTGCCAAAACCTTACAACGTGCATTTAGCCTGTCCAAACGCACATCAGTAAATGACAGGAAAGGCTTATGACTACGCCTACAACAAGTAACGCTCAAGCACATAGTTATGATGCAAGTGCTGCCAGTACGGCAAACAATACCACCAATAATATCACCAGCGCGCCACCTGAAATTCAATTACCTGCAGGCAACAAAATATACGATACACCCAGTATCTGGCCACTTGCCGCAGGTTGGTGGATTGTTATTGTGTTACTTCTCGTGACATTGGGATTCGCTGGTTATAAAGGCTACCGCTATCGCCAAATGAAACGCCAACAACATGCCCTTCTTAGTACACTGGAAGCCTTTGATAAGAACTTACAACGTGATAAAAGTAGTGTCGCAATGACCCAAATGAATCAATTACTTCGTCGTCTTGCACTGATGCATTTCCCGCGTCAGCAAGTTGCCAGTTTAACAGGCAAACAATGGTTGGCCTTTTTGGATAAAACAGGTAATACAACCGCCTTTAGCAAGGGAGCAGGACGCATTTTGGCAGAGGGTCCTTATATCGCACACTTACCTGATACGTTTGATCACCAAGGCTTAGTCAAAGCAATCAAACAATGGCTAACACAAATTAATAGCGAACATCATCAACAGCAACGCTTCATAGGCTCTACAAGAGAAAAACAATGGAAATAAGTTTTGCCTTACCATGGCTTTTTTTACTCTTACCTTTACCGTTATTAGTCATAAAGTTTGCCCCCCCTGCTCCCATTACGACACCTTCGGCATTACGCATCCCCTTTTTTACAGGTTTACAAGCTGGGCTGGTACAACACAAACGTTCACGTTCACCTCTTTGGCTTATTTTAGCAATACTGACATGGCTGGCATTACTAACCTCTGCTGCACGTCCACAATTGATTGGTGAAAGTATTAATATCCCTATTAGTGGACGAAGCTTAATGATGGCCGTCGATATTTCAGGCTCTATGCAAGAACCTGATATGTTTATTAACAATACCAGAGTGACCCGCTTAACTGCTGTTAAAGTGGTTGCTAGTGATTTTATTGACAAACGTAAAGGTGATCGTATTGGGCTTATTCTCTTTGGCTCCAATGCTTACTTACAAGCCCCCTTAACCTTTGACCGCAAAACAGTAAATATTTTACTCAATGAAGCACAAATTGGTTTAGCAGGCAAAAAAACAGCGATTGGTGATGCTATTGGTTTGGCGGTAAAACGTTTACGTGAACAACCTGAAGCCAGCCGCCTGTTAATTTTTCTGACTGATGGTGCAAATACCGCTGGCATTGAACCGATGAAAGCGGCTGATCTTGCTGCGCAAGAAAAAATAAAAATATATGCCATTGGCATTGGTGGCAGTGAACGTATCGTACAGACTCCGTTTGGCAGACAGCGTGTTGGCGGTAGTGATCTTGATGAGGATAATTTGAAAGCCATTGCGAGTAAAACAGGTGGACAATATTTTCGTGCTGAAGATGTTGAAAGCTTATTAAAAATCTATGCTTTTTTGGATAAAATAGAGCCTATTCCAACGATGAATTAAACTACCGCCCTGCAGATGAGTTATACCACTGGCCATTGGCAATCGCATTACTGATGAGCCTCTTTATTG
>CAYNGN010000299.1:0-4183 GCA_964396615.1 uncultured Thiothrix sp.
AAAATACAAGTATACCTGATTTTACTTTGTTCGAATACTTATGGGCTATTACTTAACCTCGTATTTTCCCTTTATATACAGCAAAAAAGACGCGATGAATCGCCGTCTCTACGGTTGTAGTTTACCTAGCCCTCATTTTTGCCAAATTTTTCTACAGCTATAGCCTTTGACTTTATGCTTGCCCTGTTTTCATTTTCAACAAAATAACCATCTATCCTAACGTGCTTGCTAAAGACTTCCTGCCTTTTTAGACTTTCACATTTAGATTCTTACTATGAAAACACTGGAATGGGCATTTGTCGATTTTGAAAATATCGGTTCAATGCGCGATATTACTATCGAAAAATACGATGTTATTTATATTTTTGTTGGTGTAAAGCAAGCACAGGTTTCTTTGTTTCCACAGACAAGCGAAAAATTTATAACAATAAGAATACTAAAAATTAGCGATTCTTCAAAAGACAATCTTGATTTTCATCTGAGCTATTACCTCGGAAAATTAGACGCTTTAGCAAAAAAAGAGATTGGGTTTACGGTTATTTCAAATGATGGTGGGTTTGATCATCTGATCAAACATGTGGCTACTACTGGTAGGAAATGTAAACGATTAAACGTTTACATGACGGAAAAGTTAGTACTCAAAAAAGTGTTGCTAAGCCTTGAGGAGAAAGAGGATGATAAACTACCTAAATCTGAAAAAGCACTGAAGAATTATATTAAGTCACATTTGGGGAAAGAGTATTCAGAGAGAAATCTTGAGTCAATCTATAATGCGCTGATGCTACAGAAAGAAATAGCCAGCAGAATTAAGTCCGTTCAAGCTGCATAGCGTATAAACACAAACACTAGCGGAAGGTGCTATAAAAGTGTGAGTGTTTACATTGAAGGCTATGGATTACTTGCTTTCTACCCTTTCTGGCGGTAAACAGGTCGTCCCTTCACAGGCATAAGCAATGGTCTTATCGCTTGGCACTTTCTCTGCTAACGTCATTGGCAAGTCTTCAGCATCATTAGGAATAAAATACAATTGTTGGCGGGGTTGATACGTTTTTTCACTAAACGTATTTTCCTGCTGACCCCGTACAATTACGGTTTTAGGCGGTAATACGGTTTCTTCCAAGGCTAAAAGCATTGAACAGTGTCCAATGGGGGATTGTGCGATAGAGCCGAAGCCGTTTTCAAGGACACGTTCGGCAGCGGTTAAATAACGCGTATCACCGACAAGATAGCCTAAACGCGCCAAGGCATAAGCGGCGATACCATTGCCATTGGGAATGGCATCATCTTGATAGGTTTTTGGGCGTTGAATCAATGGTTCATGGTTATTGGCGACAAACCAAAAACCACCGTGTTGTTTATCTTCAAAGTGTTCCAACAAATAATCAGCTAACTGGATGGCAAAGGCTAGTTCATCGGATTTCCAGCGTACTTGTAACAGCTCCAATACCGCATCTAATAAAAACGCATAATCATCTAAATAGGCATTCAAATGGGCTTTGCCGTCTTTATAGGTTGCCAGTAGTTTATTGTCTTGCCACAGTGTGCTACGAATAAAATCCAATGCGTGGGTTGCCGATTGTGCATAGTCTGGAGCGTCTAAATGCCGTGCGGTAATGGCCATGCCTTTAATCATTAAGGCATTCCACGAGGTTAATATTTTATCGTCTCGTGCAGGCCAGACACGCTGATTACGGGTTGCTAATAAAGTGTTTTGTGCTGAAGTTAATAAGGAACGAATCGTTGCCTTATCTTTATCTAACTGTTTGGCTAAAGCTGTTGCAGGATGATAGTCGTGTAAATTCCATTGACCTTCAAAATTGGCCTTACGATGTAAACCGTATTTATTGGCAACCACGGCATATTCATCATCACTTAAGAGTGATTGGATTTCAGTTTTATCCCAGACATAAAATTTACCTTCTTCACCTTCAGAATCAGCATCATATGCCGAATAATAGCCCCCTTCGGGGGATTGGATATCGCGCATAACCCATTGAGCTGTTTTGTTGCTGACCGATTGAAAATAAGCCGTTTGAGTGACGGCATAGGTTTGCGCATAAAGCGGCAATAGCACGCCATTGTCATACAGCATTTTTTCAAAATGCGGAATCATCCATTGATCATCAACCGAGTAGCGACAAAAACCACCGCCTAATTGATCCGTCATACCGCCACGCGCCATTTTCTCTAAGGTAAAACGAGCAATGCGTAAGGCTTCTTTATCTTCTTGCTGCGTTCCATCCCAATGACGGAGTAAACGTTCAAGATTCCCCGAATGCGGAAATTTAGGCGCTTTTCCAAAACCGCCGTGTTTTGGATCAAAAGCGTGTTGTAGTTCGGCTCTTGCTTGATCAAGCAGCTCTGTATCTAGTGTGCCTTCATGCTTGTTAGACGAGGTGTAGACGTTGCCTAGTGCTGCGGATAAGCGACCGTTTTGTTCATGAATAACGTCAGGTTTTGCCTGATAATAATCAGCGAGTTTTCCTAATAATTCAGTAAAGGAGGTCATGCCATAGCGCGGGGTTTTAGGGAAATACGTGCCACCAAAAAAAGGGATTTGATCGTGAGGTGAGAGGATCATGGTTAATGGCCAACCCCCTGAACGCTGGGTCAACATTTGATGTGCCGTTTGGTAAATTTTATCCAAATCAGGACGTTCTTCACGATCGACCTTGATATTAATGAAATGCTTGTTCATTAACGCAGCCGTTGCCTCATCTTCAAAGGATTCATGTGCCATCACATGACACCAATGACACGCGGAATAACCAATGGATAAGAGGATCGGTTTATTGTCTTGTTTGGCTTTATCCAAGGCTTCTTTACCCCACGGATACCACGCAACAGGATTTTCGGCGTGTTGGAGTAAATAAGGACTGGTTTCTTCGGCTAAGGCATTTTTATAGGTCATGGTGGTAAAGGCTATCGCTCTATAGGTTTTGGGCGTTCAACATAAACCGATTGCTTTCCCGATAGCAAATGCTTGGATCAAGTACTGGGTTATTGCCCTAATACAACCCCAGTTTCTGTCCTAACATCAGCAAATTTTTTTCATCAAAATCAGGACAGATTGTTTTATCTAACACATCACCTTGCTTAAACCTCCCCGTTCGTACTAACGCGGTTTGCATACCAAGCGTTAATGCACCGACAATATCCGTATCAGGACGATCACCAATCATTAGGCAGTGTTTAGCTTCCATGCCCAACTGTTTTAACGCCATTTGATACAGCAAAGGGTAGGGCTTACCAATAGTTATTGGTGTCACCCCTGTTGCCAATTGCAAAGGCGCGACCAAAGCCCCGCCACCCGCTAATACACAGGGTTTCCCATCACAAATCGCATCGACACTAGTATCAGGATTGGTCGATATAAGCTGGGCGTTTTGTTGCAAAATAAGATTAAGGATGCCTGATTTTGGTGTGGTTTTTGATTGCCATAAGCCTTTCCTAACGAAAGAAATACAAAACCACCCTAAATTCTTCACCGATCTCCATAAATTGTACGGTTTTACCCGCACGTTTAGCTGTTTGGTAAACCATTGGCAAACCGCGTCCTAACTTGTCGATATAACGCAAATTTTCCATATACTTAACAATAATGGGGTTGCGTGCATAAGAAACACCCATTTTAATTTTTTCAATGGAAACAGAGTTGGGTAATCGTCCTGGGCTTATAAATTCAATACGATCAGAAAAAATAAACACCCGAATACGTGATCCATGCAAAGAATAGTCTCGATGGGCGCAAGCATTGACTAATAATTCGCGAAAGACGCTATCAGGATATTGAAAAACGGTATCAACGGTACGACTTCCTTTGATACGGCTGGGTTGTGGAATATGATTTTTAATCAGCGCCAACGCGGTATCAACTTGCAGATCAAGTGTGCCTTGAATCACTTGCTTATCTAGTAATTCATTCCCAATTTGTGTACCTGAAAAACGCGCCAAAGAGATGCTCGCGTTATGAAGATATTTCTGTGGGTTTTGCCCAAACATCAGTAAACCTGCAACGGTTGTTTGCCCTGATTCAAGCAGAATATCGGTATTAATCAGAATTTGTGCCTGATTATCTTCATTTTCAAAGTCAATTTGGTAGCTAGAAAAATAATGATCAATTTTGGTGATATTTAAACTACGCAGTGTTGTACGTTCAACACCTTGTAAATCATAATGAAAT
>CAYNGN010000300.1:0-4182 GCA_964396615.1 uncultured Thiothrix sp.
GCATGAAAAGAATGCCCTAAAAGTACGGAATGAGAAACATTCAATGCTAAGTTTAATGCTGAGCAGCCCTGCACAGTAGTAGCTTGGGTAAGAAAGGGGGTTCGACTTCCATCAACTAAGTAAACCGTTTTTAGCTCAGACATTGACGTTGACGTTTGTTATTGATGCTATTGATGCTATTGATATTCATTAATACCACGACACTACCCTTCAACTGTTTTGAAACCCTATTTAAGCGAGTAAGCCATATGGTTATCTTTAACCCACATGGCTTACATCTAGTGATGTGAAACTATTTACCTAACTCACTCTAGCAATACTGCCAACACTAACTCAAAATCTTTATGTTAAGCATCCAATTTGCTATTCACATTGATAGGAACCGCCTTCATTTGTGGTGGGGTTAATTCAGTTAATTCTATTTCAATCGCTGGTTCTTCAATACGCTGATCTTCAAGCTCTTCAAAAGGACGATTTAACCCAACAAGACCAACAATAATTTCCTTCTTATCTTTTTCAGGTAAATCAGAAATAGATTCAAGTACCTTAATACGTGTTTCTTGCATTGACTCTTGTTGCTTTAATGCATAAATATGATCTTGTTTAAGTAAGATCAATTCTTTCTGCTTATTTACCGAGCGCGCCACAACGAGATAATAAGAAAGACTCAAAAGGAAGATGGCAATACTAACTAATGCAACGTAGGTGGTCAATGACTGTTTAAATTCAGTATTTCTCTGTAACACCATTGCTTTCTCATGCTGCTGCTCTAAAAGTTGTTTTCTCGTTTCAAAGCCAATCAAACGATCCGCCATTTCAGCCTCAAACACCCTACCCTGATCAGCCGACTTACTTTCTTGCTGTTTCAGCATATATTCTTTACGCAATTCTTGATTCTGCAGAATCAGTTCATGTTTCTGCCGATCACTTAACATGCCTTTTTCATGCAAATAACGCTGTTGCTCAGATAAATTGTTATACTCTAACTTTGATAGCTCCATCTGTTGTTGATAAGTTAAGTTTGTTTCAGCCCCCTGATTTTTAAGTTGCTCAAGTGTGTATTTCATTTGAGTACTCTGTTGCGATGGTACACCTAATCCTTGAATGACACCATTTGCAGACTCATCCGATGATGCTGCACTATTTTGTTGTTTGTCTGATGTAGCTTCATTGTTATTGGTCATTGTTGTAAACGCTAAGGTTATAACAAAAAGTCCAATAATGAGCATCATCAGCATTCCCATGATTTTCATATCTAGAACACTAAGGTATTAATAGTAAAAGAAATACAACGTTATATAACCTTAATTCTCTCAGACTCTTACAAACTAGATGATATAAGTGACATAAGTCGTTATAAACAATGGTATAACACATTTTATGATTATGTTATATTTCTTATTGAATCGCAAGTAACATTGCGCATTTAATAATCTATTCAGCAATATACACCAAGGTTTCACCCAGAATAAGTTGTTGCAACTTATTGTTATCTATAGGGCTTAGCGACAAGCTTTGTTTTTGATTTTTATCAAAATAGTTTCGTAAATAGTAATAACCACTAATCAAAACGTGTTGGCCATCACCTAACTCCAATTTTTTCATGGTGATACTACTTTGATTTGCTGCCTGTTCTGGCAAGACTTTAGCGACTTTTTTATTATTCTTCGCTTCTTCATTTTCTTGCTCGCCAATTTGATATAAACCTGAAGGAAACTCTGCCACAGATGAGGTTAAGATAGGAAAAAATCCTGCCAATGCATTATTTTCTTTGTAAAGATAAAGAATACTTTGACTCTTATCAATCAATATAATCTGCTGAGAAAATTCGGGAAATAAAGCATGTATATTATCCAGCAAACCCACAAAATTGCCTTGTATGGCTATATTACCCAGAAAATAGCGGCCCATTTCTTTATTATGTTGCAGGGGTTTAATACCTGTCCGCGTCAGTTTCTGTAATTTTCTCGGCAGTGCTGACGACCCCTTCTGCTCACCCGCTACAGAGGCAGATGATACAATGGGCAAGCTCATTTCAGATGATTGACTTTTGGTTTCAGTCACTATTGTAGAGGTAGAACTTGCATCAACGGCATCACCAGGTGGCAATGCATGTGCACTAGCAGGTGTTTTAGCGACTTTAACGGAGGGATTTTTCGCCTCACCATCAGCCTGTAGACCTTGCGGAATAAACTCAGCGATATATTCGTCAAGACTAAACTTATACTCACTTTTATAAGGCCCAACAATAAACCATTTACCATCATTTTTTCTGACTAAGGTGTATCCAAGAAAGTGCGTATTTTTACCATCCATTTCAACATCAAGCTCTACTAAAGCCACCGCACTATATTGACCTTCCGCTTTTATTTTTATCTGATGGAGATAAATTTTATCAATATTCTCACAGCTATCTAATGAATAACTCGGCCGTAATTTAACCGCATCAAAACAACGTTTACTCGTCACATTATCATAAAATTTTTTCACTGTTTCTTCAGCAGACAAGGCATAGCTTGGAAGCAATCCTGATAACAGCAGCACAATAAAAAAACAACTTATACGCTTAAAAAAAACAAATCGCTGATTGTGAATAATTGAATAATTGAATAATTGCATAGCCATACCATAAAATACTGTGCAGTACACACAAAAGAATGTAAAAAGAGGATTAGTAAGTTTTGGGGATGTCATATTATAAAAACAATTGTGCCGAATAAAACTAAATAGTTTGCTTTCTTTTTCATATTTTCTTATTTTACGCACCATCAATCAATAATCATCAAATAATTTTGTTAAACAATAAGGAATCAACATGCCAAAAGCAGGTGAATTAAAACGTGGAATGATCATCGAAATCAACGGTGATCCACATGTTGTCAAAACAGTCGAATCAAGGAGTCCTTCTTCACGAGGTGCATCCACCTTATATAAGGTTCGTTTTAATAATCTAAAGACAGGGCAAAAACGTGATGAATCTTATAAAACGGATGACTTACTGAATGTAGCAGACTGCCAGCGCGTGAATGTACAATATTCTTACATTGATGGCGACAATTATGTGTTTATGGATACCGAAGATTACAGTCAATACTTACTAAACAAAGAAGATATTAAGGAAAAAATTGGCTATCTTACTGAAAGTCTAGAAGGCATTAGCGCACTCCTTATGGATGGAGAGATACTAGGAATTGAATTACCTGCAACCGTTAGTTTACAGATCATTGAAACATCGCCAAAAATAAAAGGTGCAACAGCAAGTAGCCGCACCAAACCTGCCACGCTCAACACAGGGCTTGAAATCCAAGTACCTGAATATCTTGAAACAGGCGAAACCATCAAGATCAATACCCAAACTAAAAAATACATGTCCCGCGAATAAAATGCTATGAAACTTTCCCACCGACCCACAACAGGTCACTTGCTTGATAAACAAAATACGCTATTACACCCATTACTGAAAAGACTCTTTGCCGCACGACACATTAATGACCCTAGTGAATTACACGCTGATTTAAAGCAATTATTACCCATTAGTTCACTTGGCAATGTAAATGCTGCCGCTAAGTTACTCGCAGAAATGATAGAACAGCAACAACGCATTCTCATTGTCGGTGATTTTGATGCTGATGGCGCAACAGCTAGTGCCGTTGCTGTACGCGCACTACGACTTTTAGGTCACACCGACACACACTTTCTTGTCCCTAACCGTTTTGAATACGGCTATGGGCTAACCCCTGAAATTGTGACACTTGCCAGCACCTTTTCACCTGCGCTAATTATTACGGTTGATAATGGTATTTCCAGTATTGAAGGTGTCAAAACCGCAAAAAAACTGGGCTATAAAGTCCTTGTTACTGATCACCATTTAGCGGGTAAAACCTTGCCTGAAGCAGATGTAATTGTTAACCCTAACTTAGTCAATGATAGCTTCACATCAAAAAACCTTGCGGGCGTTGGCGTTATTTTTTATGTCATGCTGGCATTGAAAAAAACACTTACTGAACATGACTATTTCAACAAAAAGAACATTCAATCGCCTAACTTACTCTCCTTACTTGATTTAGTTGCCCTTGGTACCGTGGCAGATGTTGTCCCCTTAGATCAAAATAATCGTATCTTAGTCGAACAAGGCCTACGCCGCATTCGTGCACAACAAGGCTGTGCTGGCATTAATGCTTT
>CAYNGN010000301.1:0-4172 GCA_964396615.1 uncultured Thiothrix sp.
AGATAAAATGTTTTACCTTGACCCAGGGAAATTCATTCGCTCTCAATAGCTAACAACCAAACAACCCAAACAAAACAAACTCAACGCGACACACTAGCTCCCAGCCTTGCTGCAATTGCGGCTATTAGCGGTTCTGGTGGATATTCTTCACCATGCTGCATCAAATAATTTCGCCACTCATTATACTCCGTCGCAGGACATGCTTCGGTGTTATGACAAGCCAATACACTAATAACATGTCTCGAAATTTTCCAAGGTCCATCACCTTCTAACCAGCCCTTAATAAGGTAAATTCCCTCATCAGGCTCTAACTGATGCCAATAAGGTTTAAAACAAAGCAAGCCTTTAGGATGCTTAAATAGCTCTGCCACATAATGATTTTCACCATCAGGAGAACGTATTGCAAGAGGTGCAGTCACCGTAAATAAATCAGCCATTTATCGAAATACAATCCATGTGGTCGCAATATACTTCACGCCACTTTTAACCGTTGCTGCACGATGCTCATGCGTCCAAAACGGTGGAAATAACACCAGCTTACCCTTTTCTGGTACGACTTTTATCCCCTGATGAACAAATTCTGTTTCACCGCCCTTCTGTTTCATATCATTTAAATACCATAAAGCCACTAGTTGACGGGAGGCTAATAGTGGATTATCTGCATCCACATGCCAATGATAATATTCACCTTGCTCATAACGCTGTAAATTGTAGCCCATATCCTTAAAACGACGCATATCACTAAAATAAGGATAATGCTGTTGAAACTCCTGTACTGCCATTGCTAACGAACGAAACAAATTATTATCAACATCCTTCCAATGTGGTTTATTGCTGACAATAAGATCAGTGGTCTTTTTCAAATCAATATTTTCCCCCATGCCCGAACCAACGCGTCCTTGATAATGATCCTCCTGATGTTGCTCAAAACGTTGCACCATGTCATCACAGAGGAAATCAGGTAATGCCTGTTGTTTTTCAAAAATAAAACTATGCGGTTTAAGCTCTTTTAGTGCTTGGCCTACTATCATTTCATTATCCTTTTCACTCAATACTCAAGAAATTTTAGCCTTCATGTTATTTACTTATCTCTAATAAATTTGCATCAATCAATGCTTCAATACGCTGAGTAGCTTGCTCAGGATCAGAGTGAAAAATATGCATAGCCTGCTTTGCAATTGCCTCCCAATGGTTTTTATGCGGCTCAATTAGTGCCTGTAGGTAACTCAAATCATCATTTTCGTACCAATACTCATAAGCCGCATACAATTCAGGAACTAATTTTTTACGCATCGCACTCATATTACCAAAATAGAAATGTAAACTAGCAGGATGCTGGTTTTTTAATAACAGAGGCAACGTTTGAACCATATCCGCCAACTGATCACGTATCGCACGCAACATCAACTCTGCATGGCTTCGTGTTGGCAATTGACTCAACATAGCAGCCCACTGCTGATCATTCAACAACTGTCCTGCTTTCAGCTCACCAATCTCATGCGCAATAATGATCTCAGCTTCAACCCTAGCCATTGTACTCAATGCACTTTCCACATCATCTGCAAAATCATAATAAGCTGCTGCTCTACCAATAGGATTATCAATCCCTGGCATTTGCCATTCCTCAACCTTCTCCCATAACATTCTGCGTAACGATTCCATACGAATAAAAATCGTATTCTGCTGCGCCATTGCAGGTGGTGCCCCCATATCACGGGCATATTCTTTATCAGAAATCAGCACACGATAACCATCATGCTCACTATATTGTTGCAATTCAGCAAGAAAAAAATGCGGTCGGCAACGAACCCCTAAACCTGCATTGTAAACCAGTCCTTTTTCTTTTAATAAAACATTGATTGCTTCATTATCAAATGCATCATAAGACACATCATCAATTATTAATGGCTTATAATCCTGCTCTTCAACAGCATCCCATTCCCCTTCACGCAACGTCAGCCAATCTCCCACATGCTCTGCAGTTAGCGTTGTATTAAAACTCTCCTCCTGCTCCCAACGGTACATTTCACGCATTTTTAGCAAATACACACACATTGTATAGTCACCTGCATAACGGGCATCAGCGATATGGCAATTATGTTGCACCGTTGCCGCCAGTGTTTGTAAGAGTTCATTCATAAGCCATCCATTATTAGCCTTGCAATACAGGGTAAGATAAAAATGAATTCTAGCAACATTCCTAACATTATTCGCTATTCCCTACTGACACCGCTTATACTCGCTGCCCAAAATAGAAAACTAGCGTGGAGAATAAATGTGCGAATCCGTATTAAAACAAAATGGAGCAAATATGAACGCGACGTATCCGTTGAAGATGCTGTCAGCGTACTCGCGTTTAATGCTTGGAAGATTGGTATGCAAGTACTACTCGAAATTGAGAACGAAGACTTTCAAGTAGATACTCAACAACAACGCATTGCGATTATGGAAGAAATCATGGCTTTTATGGTGCATACCCTTGATCGCATGGTTTATGAAACTATTGATAATGAAGATCGCACCACGCTTATTAGTCTTTATGCAAAAAAACTAGCGGATCACGTACAAGATAATGCGCGCGACTTCAGTGGTGCAGGCGACTATCGCACCCCGTTTATCAACAAACTCAATGAACGTATGCAAGATTATGCTGAATGCTCATGGAAAGACGAAACGCATAATCCTGGTTTTAATATGGGGAGAGTCTTTGGTAATCATACTGCCAATGCACTTGGCACTCGTGATCAAAAATGGGCGCTAGACTATATTCAACAAGTATTAATGCCTGATTTTATGAAAACCTATAAAAACATTATCAAACGGGTAGGTCTTATTGAAAACAAACCGAATCCTGAAGATGCCAGCTCCCACTAAAAAACTGCTCAAACACCATACATAATAGCTAAGTAGTGACGAAATAATTCACATTATACCGTGAAACTTGAATCAAAACGACGAATAAGCTATTTTAACGCCCTCTTATATTACTGAGGACTTAAATATGGCTCTTGAAGTAAATGGTAACACCATCGCAACCACAGACAATGGTTATCTTGAAGATATTAATGATTGGAGTGAAGAGGTTGCAAAAGCAATTGCTGCAACTGATGAGTTAAAGTTGACTGAAAAACATATGGATGTCATTAACTACTTACGTGAAGCGCATATCTTAAACGGCGACGAGCCTAATGAACGCACGATTATCAAAGATATGAAGCCTGTTTGGGGGAAAAAACCATCAAGTAAAGATATGTACCAGCTATTCCCTGGCACACCAAGTAAACAAGGACGTAAATATGCGGGTTTACCGCAAAGTGCACGTAAAGGTGGTTATTAATCTTTAACACGATCATTAAACGGATAATGGTTATAGCTTAACGCCACATACTTACCTACTTCTACTTAGCAAGCAGGTAAGTATAAAACCCGCATTTCTATTATCTTGCGGTAACAGAAACCTGCTATGATGAACAGCTCATTTTCACCAGCAAGCGCCGTTATGGATCAGCAAAACATCAAACAAGCCGGGTTAAAAATCACCCAACCACGGGTAAAAATTCTCAATTTACTTGAAACCTCAAAAAAACGTCACTTCAGTGCCGAAGCAGTCTATCAACAACTCCTTGCTGAAGGTAATAGTATTGGTTTAGCCACAGTTTATCGCGTACTAACTCAATTTGAAACAGCAGGTCTTGTTATACGCCATAACTTTGAAGGGGGACAATCAATATTTGAATTAGACAGTGGTGAGCATCATGATCATATGGTTGATTTAACAACGGGGAAAATTGTTGAATTTACCGATGAAATCATTGAAAACCGTCAAAAAGAAATTGCTGCTCAGCATGGTTTTAAGTTACTGGAACATAGTCTAATTCTGTATGGTGAATTTGAGCAAGAGTGATTTATACAGGACTAGCCACCAACAGCCAGCGGTAAATTCCCAATAGATTAATCACAATAAAGACACTATTTTGCCATGCAATACCATACGCTTTTTGACGTACCCCCCAAGCAGTTAAGAGTAAACTAGAAAAAAGATAGCCCACATACGCCCAAGGACTGAGTTCAATATTAAGTGCTAATAGGATGGCAGCTGAAACCGCCAATATAGAACCCGACCATTCTAAAAAGGTATTTGTACTTACAGGCAACATCAACTTAAATCCTCA
>CAYNGN010000302.1:0-4138 GCA_964396615.1 uncultured Thiothrix sp.
AGATGTATTGAATAATACAGGGGATGTTGATCAGCTTTATGCGCAGATTATTGCTTTGCATGCTCGGTTTATTGGCGCGGATAAATTTCAATAATTTATTCTCTGACCTAATATTTTTTATCAACTTAATCAAATACTTTTGTGAGGCTTTTGTTATGGCTTCACGTACACTATTGAAGTAATTTTAAAGTAATTTTTCTCTTACCTAATAATCCCTAGGAAATCGTTAATAAATGATTATTTATGAGCAGCCACTAGATGAAAGAATACGCCTTTTTTTGCGTATGGAAAATTTGTTTCAACGTTTTGATTATTATATAGATTCTCCTTCTCAGGGTAATACGCAAACGGCACTTGAGTTACTCTTGGAGTTGAATGAATTATCCTCTAGAGTTGATGTGAAAAGTGCTATCTTGAAAATCATTGACCATCAAACAACGGCCATTCGTGCCGATGAAGGTGCTAGCGTAATGATGGATACGAGTGAGCAGGAAGTTATCTTAAAGGTACTATCAGAAAAAACAAAAGAACTGTATAGTCTGCGCGGACAGCTTGGTCAGCATATGAAGAATAATGGTTTTCTTAACCTTATTAAACAACGTATGTCAGTATCAGGTGGTGTTAATGGTTTTGATGTGCCGATTTTTCATCATTGGATGAATCAACCTGCTGAAACGAGGGCTGAATCGTTACAGGAATGGATGCATCCTTATCAAAAATCACGCGAGGCTATTGATATAGCCATGGGATTGATAAGAAATAGTGCCGAACTTGAAGATCATATTGCTGTAGATGGTTTTTATCAATCGACGTTGGGTAGTGGGCATAAGATTTATCAGCTACTGCGGGTGACGTTGGCGCGTGGTTCAGAGCATTACCCAGAGATCAGTGCAGGGAAGCAACGTTTCTCGATTCGTTTTGTTTCTGCTGAAATGCAGGAAGGTCGCGGTAAGCAAGTGATTGAAGATATTCCGTTCAAACTTAATATGTGTGGTTTTTGAGTGAATGCCTGTGTTTAATAGGATTAGCCCTGTTGATAACACTAAGGCTACTGTGGTGGACTTAGCGTTGAAAAAAAATAGACCTGATGTGAGTGATGAGCAACTTTTTGATCAGGCGGTGCGTAATCTTAGGCAGGCGATTTTATCGCAAGGAAAATCGCATCGGCGTGTTGCTACACGGGTGCGTTTTTTGATTCGTTCCATTATGTTTGGTCTTGTTTCTTCCCTGTTTTTTATCTTATTTTTGATTTATTTGTTAACGCATCAGGTGAAGGTGTTAACGACTAGTTTAGATAATATTTCAATAAAAACATCACATTTATTGGGGAGTATTGATGGTATTGAAAGGAATATCGTACAGTTTGAAACCTCAATGGGGGTAATGCCAAGTATTTCGGGTGCTATTCTAGAAATGAATCAAAACGTATCATCATTGACCACAAATATGGGAGGGGTGACGCAGAATATTGGGAGAATAAAAAATGAGTTGCAACAACTCAATAAGTCATTATCTAATTTATCGGATAATACCCAGATTCTTGAGCAATCAGTAGGAAGGATTAATAATGATATGAATGCCGTGACAAAGCCAATGAAGCGTTTTAATGACTTTAACCCTTTTAATTAGTGTTTTAATGCGATGAACTTATCTCGAGAGCAGCTTGTTATTTTTTCTGAAGGCATGGTTGAACTTGCAAGCAAGGCGAGTGCAGAAGAGACCATTACCAATAAAAGTATACGTATTACCAATAATGTGATTGTTTTCTTTACGCTGTTAGGGGCTGTTTTAGCGATTTCTATTTTGGGTTTGTTTTTTACCTTGAAAGGTGCCATTGATCATTCAATAGCAAGTATGACAGGCATTGAAAAGCAAATTGGGCAATTTAGTGAGATTGTGGATGAGGTTTCATTTTCGATTAAAGGCATGGCACATTCTATGAATACGTTGCCTGAGATTGATAAGAATGTGAGTGGATTAGGGCGGTCAACCCAAAAAATTAATCATTATCTCGGTGAAATGGAAGCGCAAACAAGGCAAGTCGCCTTTGATGCAGGCTATGTTCGTTATCATACCTTTCAGATTAATCAGCGTTTTAGCAATATGAATAAGGCGGTTGGCAATATTTCTTATTCTTTGCATGAATCTGCTAAACCTGTCCAGCAGTTTTTCCCACTTCCGTAATTCCTGCCGCTACTTTCATTAGAAGACGTAAGAATATCGTGTGTTTTTGAGTTCTATGATCCTAAGCCGATATACTGCATGACTGCTTATGTTAAAGCAGGTATACTCCCGTCCCCTGATTTGACGAGCCTATTACTCTATCAGAAGCTGTATGCGCATATAATAGATATTAATAATTAACTTTAGGGCGTTTACTTAGTTTGACGTTACTACAGAAAAATAGGATTGGTTTGCTTAGTCATTGGAATAATTTACACATATTTTAAAGAGGTTTGCTGATGAAGCAGAAGCATGGTGTTCTTCCTTCTAAACAAGGGCTTTACGATCCTATCAACGAACATGATGCTTGTGGCGTTGGCTTTGTTGCTCATATTAAAGGCGAAAAATCCCATAGCATCGTTGAACAAGGTTTAACGATGCTAGAGCGCCTAACCCATCGTGGAGCGGTGGGTGCTGATCCTAAAGCAGGTGATGGTGCTGGGCTGCTTATGCAGATTTCAGATGGCTTTTTTCGTGATGTGGTTGGTTTTTCACTGCCTGAAGTAGGTCATTATGGTATTGGTATGTTATTTATGCCACCTGATGTTGTGCTTCGTCAACAAATGGAAAGACTGATTGAATCTGTTGTTAGCAACGAAGGTCAAACGGTATTAGGCTGGCGTACGGTTCCTGTTGATAATAGTGACCTTGGTGAAAGTGTTTTTCCTTCTGAGCCACATATTCGTCAACTTTTTATTGGCAAAGGCGATAGTATTGCGGATCAAACTGCTTTAGAACGTAAGCTATTTGTTATTCATAAACTGATTTCGGCACAAGTCGAACCCTTAGATAATGATGCTTTTTTCTATGTTAATTCAATGTCTACGCGCACCATTGTCTATAAAGGTATGTTGTTAGCAGGTCAAGTGGGCAAGTATTATCTTGATTTACATGATGAACGTATGGAATCCGCGTTAGCATTAGTACACCAACGTTTTTCGACCAATACATTCCCCACATGGGATCGTTCACATCCGTTCCGTATGATTGCGCATAATGGCGAAATCAATACCAATCAAGGCAATGTAAACTGGATGGCAGCGCGTCGTAGCTCAATGGCATCCGATATTCTTGGCGACGATCTTGATAAAATCTGGCCATTAATTCCTGATAACCAATCTGATTCTGCCTGTTTTGATAATGCTTTAGAGTTACTTGTGGCAGGTGGTTACAGCATGACTCATGCGATGATGATGTTGATTCCTGAGGCATGGTCAGGCAACGAACTGATTGATGATGAACGTAAAGCCTTTTACGAATATCATGCTGCGTTAATGGAACCGTGGGATGGCCCTGCGGCTGTTGCCTTTACCGATGGTCGTCAGATTGGTGCAACATTGGATCGTAACGGTCTGCGTCCTGCGCGTTACCTTATTACTGATGATGACCTAGTGGTAATGGCATCAGAAATGGGCGTATTGCAAATCCCTGAAAGTAAAATTATTAAAAAATGGCGTTTGCAACCTGGAAAAATGTTTCTCATTGATATAGAGCAAGGTCGTATTATTGATGATAGTGAAGTAAAAGCAGAATTAGCCGCTGCTCACCCATACCGAGCATGGCTAGACGAATCACAAATCCATGTTGAAAACCTTAAACATGAGGGTGAAGCAACCGTTCCTGATGCATTAGCTGGCAAAGCATTGCTGAATGCACAACAAGCTTTTGGCTATACACAAGAAGATATCAAATTCTTGCTAACACCAATGGTGGTCAATGGTATGGAAGCATTGGGTTCAATGGGTGCTGATAACCCACAAGCAGTGTTATCAGGCCGAGCGCGTCATTTATCAAACTACTTTAAGCAAAACTTTGCGCAAGTAACCAATCCACCGATTGACCCCATTCGTGAAGAAATTGTCATGTCGTTGGTGTCATTAGTTGGGCCAAAACCTAATCTTCTTGGGCATGGTAA
>CAYNGN010000303.1:0-4118 GCA_964396615.1 uncultured Thiothrix sp.
GGCATTTTAAACTTTTATATCAATTACTGACAGGATCAACAGAATCCGTTATAAAAAGCTGTACCAGAGGGGAAGTGAAAATAATATAGCGGGCAGTGCAAGGATGATTAAGCTGCATATCAACGCGATGAAAGATGATCAACCCGTGAGTGTAGTCAGTTAAATATTGATTTTGAGGCTAAAAGTAGTGTAAATAGCTTATATATTAGCCTTTTTACCAATAGTGACAGAGCATGCCTTGGGTTGGGTTGGGTTGTTGACGGGCATCTATTGGTTCGCTTTAACAATTTCCTCTATATGACGATGATCCGTGCCACAACAGCCGCCGAAGACATTCAACGTATTTAATTGATCCCTTAGTTCCTTATATTGCTTGCCTAATTCTATCGGATTTCCAGCATCAAGTTCTTCCGCTTCGTCAAGTTCCGCATGGCTTAATGTTGAGGCATTGGCTCTTAATCCTCTTACTCTTTGCCGCCATGGTTTATTTTCAGCAATGAGTGCAGCAAAATGGGTAGGATGAGCGCAGTTAATCATATAGTAGGCAGGGTAGTGTGAAGTTGCGGCATCCACAGCTTCAATAGCATCGCTAAGATTTTGTCCGCTGGGTAACTTGCCATCTGTTTCGACAGTGAACGATATGACGACAGGCATATTGAATGATTTTGCGGCTTGTGTAATGCCGATGGCTTCTTCAAGGTAAGTCATCGTGATAGCGGTAACCATATCAGCATTCGTCGTGCTAAATACCCCCATTTGTACGTGATGATACTGCTCAGCTTCTTGTACGCTCATAAAACGAGAAGGGTTGTATCCATCGTCACGAGGCCCAATGCAACCACTGATAACCATTTTTGTCGCTTCATTTTCATAATCCGCTCTGATGTCATCAAGTAGCTGAATTGCTTGTTGGTTTCTTTCAATGAGATCATGGGTGGAACAGCCTATTTTTTCTGCCCAGTCTGCACTCGCTCGCCAAGTAGCACTTTCAAGAATAAACCCAACACGGTACTTGTTGGCAAGAGCAGCATAGGTTTCATAATAGTCTCGAAGGGCTTTATAACCCTCTTCATTTTTCAATAAATCAAAGGCCGCAAACTCTGGCAGATCAAGCCCATTGTGAAAAATAAGTGTTGTTTCGATGCCACCATCGGTGAGAAAGAGTTCCCCTGAGAGTTGTGGTAAATGCGTCCTATATTTTTGCATTATTTGCTGTTCCTTAAAACCTACTCAAAGTTACCTAAAGTAAATTGAGATTAATTAAAGCCTAATCTGCACTTGGTTGATAGTCTAATGACTGCAACTCAAGCCTATTGACGGTCAGTTCCGTCGGAGAAAATTTAAAGTAAAAAACCTTTTATTTCCAATACTTACTTCAACCACTAAGATTTATATGCTCATTTTCATGATAAAATATATCGCAAATTCTGCATCCTTTCAGACAGAAAATTATTGAGTCCATTTGCCATACATAATCTCTAATAACTAGGACGAAGGATATTCCTGATAACTATAAAATGCAATTTTTAGTTATTTATTTGGTATATATTAAGGTACAAAAGGTAGGCATTTAACAACAGTTAATAACTCCGTTTTTGTATGAAGCAATAAAAATCACGAAAAGATTCATTTAATGCTATTGTTTGATTTAAGAACAGGCAAAGGGCAATATATGGGCGCGAGTAAGTTAACAATACATCATTTTACACATAAGATACGTTACTTTATTACGTCTCGTTTATTAAGGTCTTCATCATCAATGTTTATCCGTCGGGTAAAAAAATCAGATGCAACACAACTGCTTATATTATTTTCCACCTTGAATAATGAAACACCTTATATGTTTTTTAACCCTGAAGAACAGAGCGTATCCATCAAAGAACAACGCGATAAAAACACACTCTTTGCCATGAGTGATATGAACGTTATGTTTGTTGCTGAATATAATCAACAGCTAGTTGGCTTTATTCGAGGAATCAATGAAGAAGACAATCAACATCCTCATTCATTACATATTGTCGTTGGTGTGGTGAAGGCTGCATGGAAACAAGGCATTGGTAATGCCTTAATGCAAACATTAGAACACTGGGGACGCAGGAAGGATTATCGTTATTTAGAACTGTCCGTAATGGATATAAACCAAGCCGCGTTAATGCTTTATACAAAATGCGGCTTTAGCAAAGATACTATTGTCACTGAGCCGATGATTGTGGAAGGGCGTATCGTCTGTGAAGTACAGATGAGTAAACGACTCTGACTACTCTATACTTTAGTTAACGCTAATAACAACGCCTTCTCTTTTTCAGGCAAAGATGCTGTGGCAGGAACATTTTGACAATATTTCTAAATGTCTATCATTTTTCACCTAAATAATTAATTTACCTCTTATTATCATCAATAAAGCCGTCACTCTGATGCGCCCACATAGTAGCATATTTGCCTTTTAGCGCTAATAATTCCTCATGCGTTCCTTCTTCAATAATCGCGCCATTATCTAACACCACAATACGATCCATATGCAAAATTGTTGCTAAACGATGCGCAATGACAATCGCTGTTTTATGCTCAATGAGTTCAAAAATAGCGGCTTGTACCGCTTTTTCTGTCAATGAATCCAAGGCACTGGTTGCTTCATCTAACACAATAATCGGCGCATCTTCTAAAAAGGCACGGGCAATGGCAATGCGTTGTTTTTCTCCGCCTGAAAGTTTTACGCCGCGTTCCCCGACTAAGGTATCAAAGCCCTTTGGCAATTGCTTAATAAACGTCAAACTGCGTGATTGCCGTGCCACCTCAACAAGGTGTTCATCAGTGACCTTTTTACCCAAGGCAATATTCTCCCGAATAGAACGGTGAAATAATTCAGGCTGCTGTGGAATCAGGGTGATTTGTTGGCGTAATGAGGTCAAGGTGAATTGCTTGCTATCAATACCATCAAATAAAATGTTCCCTTTATTTAACTCAAAAAAACGAAACAATAATTGCGTTAACGTCGTTTTACCTGAGCCAGAATGCCCAACGAGCGCCACGCTTTCTCCCGCCTTGATTGATAAGGAAAACTGCTCAAATAAGGCGTACTGTTTGCTTTCAGCATAGCTAAAATCAATCGCCTGAAAGTTAATGGCTCCTTGCTTAATCGTTATATCACGGGCATCCGCACTATTTGCCTCAATATCCTCTTGCTCAAAAATAGCCGCCATTTCCGTCGCATCTGCCAAGGCACGAAATAAGCTGCGAAAAGCACGCCCAAAATCCCATAAACGTCGCACTAAAATAATTAAAATCGACTGAAACAAGACAAATTCCCCCACATCAAACTCGCCCCGTTTCCATTTTTGAATCATTAAATAAACCAACAACACTTCAATCCCCATGGCTAATAAGCTTTGTACTGCAAATGAAACAAACAACAACAGCCATGCTTTTTTACGTTTACGATATACTGTTTCAGCCGTTTTATTAATTGTAATTTGTTCAATGCCTTCTAAAGCAAAACCTTTAATCACCGCAATATTGGCAATCGCATCCGAATAAAGCCCCCCTAATTTTGAATCCCATTTCGCCACTTCTTTATCGAATTTCAACACCCAAAATGAATAAGTCAATGTCCAGCCAATAAAAATCACAATCCACATTAAAAAATAATAGGCAAACTCCGTTTCCTGCTGATAAAAAATAACAAATGAAGCAATAATCGCGATTAAATTCATCAGGAAACTAAATAAAAACCAATCAACAATCGTTTCATAAGCTTGCGCAAAACGATGGGCTTGTTTAACTAAACTGCCTGAAAACTGATTTTGAAAAAAAACATAACGTTGCTGCTGAAAAATAGTAAAGCAACGCTCTGCCAAAATACGCAAACCATCAGCAACTAAAAGAATCATACCTAACTCTGCCACACGCCAGCCGAGCCAAATCCCCATAAAACTCATCACCACATAGGAAAGATTAGCCAACATCATCTCAGCCACCGCAGGGCTATAAGGCTGAGTAAAACCATTGGCAATATTTTTATAAAACATCGGGATATAAATATCTAATAGCACCACCGTCGTAACAGCATCTATAACCGTGAGAAACACCCATTTTTTTTGGGCGATAAGTGATAAATATTC
>CAYNGN010000304.1:0-4107 GCA_964396615.1 uncultured Thiothrix sp.
ATATTGAAAAATGCACAATAACAAGACTTAGTATGCCACCAAAAAAGCCATACCAAAGCCCACCAAAAATAAATGGTTGACGAATATAGGAGCGTGTTGCTCCAATAAAGCGAGCCACATCAATTTCTTCTTTACGGTTTTCAATATCAAGGCGAATAGTATTACCAACTACCAGTAAAACCGTTAAGGCAAGTAAAACGGACACCACTAAGATAACCCGTTCAGCAATATCCATAATTGCGCGTAAGCGCTGCATCCATTCATTATCAGATTGAACCGCATCGACTTCTGGATAGTTTTTTAGAGTACGAATGAAGTTTTTCAACTTTTCATTATTCATAATGCGTAGGTTAGGGGTGACGACAAGCGCGTGAGGGAGTGGATTTTCTTCCAATGTTTCCAATGTTTCAGCAAAACCACTGAGTCGCTTGAATTTTTTGAGTGCATTTTCTTTGGATACAAACAGTACAGTGACTACTTCTGATAATTCAGAAATAAGCTCACCTCTATCTTTTGCTTGGTCAGCACTGATATGTTGTTTGAGGAAGACGGAGATGGTTGGAATTTGTTGGTTATCATCAGTCAGCGTTTGCATGTTTTTGACCATTAAATGCAATGCCGCAGGGAGCGATAAGGCAATGGCAATGGCTGCAAGCGTAATCCATGTTGAAATGGGGTTGTACCAGAGGCGGCGTAAGCTAAAACTAATAGCAGCATTAACTTGATTCCACCATGCAGAAAAAGGGGAGTAATGAGTGCTACGGTTTCTGCGTTTTTTGGCTCTTGATGTACCTCTCTTTCTTGCTCTTGCTCTTGGTCTTCTTGCCATTAGACATTTACCTTTTGTAAAACAATAATACGCTTGCGCATATGTTCAATCAGATGATGGTCATGACTAGCAACTAAAATAGTTGCCCCAAGGTCATTGAATTGTTTAAAGGTATACATAATATCTTGGGCTAACTCAGGATCAAGATTACCTGTAGGTTCATCAGCAAGAATAATCTTGGGTTTATTGACGACAGCCCGTGCGATACCCACGCGTTGCTTTTCACCTGCGGAGAGCATCATGGGGTTTTGTTTTTCCTTATTGAGTAAGCTGACTTTGTCTAATGCGGCATGAACACGGCGGCGGATATCTCGATGGTGAAGTCCCGTAATGCGTAAGGGGAGGGCGACATTATCAAATACAGAGCGGTCCGCTAATAAATGGTGATCCTGAAAAATCATCCCAATGCGACGGCGGTATAGAGGAATTTGTTTTACTTTCAGTTTGCCAACATCGATTTGTTCAATCATTAGTGTGCCATCACTGGGTTGCTCAAGCCCTGCAATCAGTCTTAGTAAGGTGCTTTTCCCTGCACCAGAATGCCCCGTTAAAAACGCCATTTCGCCTTTTTGTAAGGTTAAATTAACGTTATATAAGGCAAGTTGTCCCGTTGGGTATTTTTTGCTGATTTGCTTAAATTCGATCATGCTGTTTAAATATCAGGGGGAGTTATAAATGATTTTAACGGCTTATGGCAGGGAATACAAAAAGCTAATTATCATTCGTGCGCTTTGTTTTCATAATTTAACAGTGCAGAGGTAAAGGTTTCAGCATCGAATTTTTGTAAATCATCAATGCCTTCACCGACACCAATAAAGCGTACAGGGATTCCTGTTTTTTCTGCAATGGCAAATAAAATCCCGCCTTTTGCCGTGCCATCCAGTTTAGTAACGGTGATGCCTGTGACACCCAATGCCGCATTAAATTCTTGTGCTTGTGTTAGCGCATTTTGTCCAATACTGGCATCAACAACTAACATGACTTCATGGGGGGCGTTTTGATCAATCTTTTTCATCACTCGTTTTATTTTTTGTAATTCTGCCATCAGATTAGCTTGCGTATGTAGCCGACCAGCGGTATCTGCTAATAAAATATCAACCTTATTGGCTTTTGCTGATTCAATGGCATCATAAATAACCGAGGCACTATCAGCACCCGTATGTTGCGCAATAACAGTAATCTCATTACGCTTACCCCATGTTTGTAATTGCTCAACAGCAGCAGCGCGGAACGTATCCCCTGCGGCGAGCATGACGCTTTTGCCATCTGCTTGGAATTTTTTCGCAAGCTTACCAATAGTGGTTGTTTTTCCTGCACCATTAATGCCAATCATCAATACCACAAAGGGTTGATGTTCTACAGCATAGGTTGTTTCCTTGTTTTGCATGCCTTCGTTTAAAATATCAACCATCAGCGAATGTAAGGCTGCCATCAATGCGTCTGTATCTTTTAGTGCATTGCGGCTTGATTGTTCGGTGAGTTCATCAATAATTTTTTGTGTGGCTTCAATACCCACATCAGCCATTAGTAAGCGTGTTTCTAATTCTTCGAGTACTTCATCGTCAATCTGTTTTTTACCTAGAACGAGGTTGCCAATCCCTTCAGTAAGGTTTTCATTGGTTCTGGATAAGCCCTTTTTAAGGCGAGAAAACAAGTTTCCGCTGGGTTTCTCTTGCGTTTCTTCCGTTCCCGTTGCAGGCTTATTTTTCTTTTTGAATCCAAACATCGTACAAGCGACCTTTTATAGAATAAAGGAGACGATATTAACACCTCTGTACGGATTAACACATTGCTAAATCTCATCGTTGTAGAGTGCAGTTCCACGGTTCAGGATGATAGAAATACTATTTTTGACTTACTGCTTTTCCAGTCAAATGCTCATAACGCTTATCGGTCAATGTTTTTAAAAAAGCCACCAAAGCATTAATACGTTTATTATCTAACGCAGGCCCTGTTTCTAACTCCTTTAATGCAATCGTTTCAGTTACTTCAGGCTTGCCCCACGGTTTTTTTGTTTCAGGGTTAATACGCCGTTTTTTACGTTTGCTGTTGTACTTATCATAGAATAAAATCACGGTTTTTAACTCTTGAAAAACACCGTTATGCATATAAGGGGCGGTGACAGCACTATTACGCAAGGTAGGCACTTTGAATTTTCCATCGTGTTGCTGGTCGGTGACTACAGTGTTTTCTAATAAGCCATGATCAATAAAGTCATTGCCTTTACCATTAACATTGCGCAAAGCAGTATTCACGGGTACGCCGATATTGTGGTATTCGTAGTTACTAAATGTTTCTTTTTCGCTGGCGGGGATTTTTTTCAGTTGATGGCAAATATTGCAGTTGGTAAATTGCTGTGAGAAAAATAAAGTCATACCTAAATCTTCCTGTTTTGTCATTTTGTATTCGCCTGTTAAATGACGATCATATTTTGAATCAAAAGGAGCAAAGAATTCAGTTTTCTCAAAGTGAGCAATGCTATCAGCCATGGCGGCATAGGTTTTTGTTTTATCGTCGAAAATAGTATCGCCATATAGTTTTTTGAATAATGATATATAGGTCTTATTTTCCATAATACGTTCAACCGTGGTTTCTTTATTAGGCATAGCCATTTCGCCTGGATTAATCGGTGGGCCGCCAGCTTGTCCTGCTAAGTCTTTTTCACGTCCATCATGAAATTGCCCACCGACATAATTGCCTTTTTTATTGAGATGAAAGTTAGGACTAAAAACAGCATAAGTGGCTGTAGGTGCGTTACGATCTCCCAATGATTTACCATCATCACCTAAAGACGCTGCGCCATTGACACCATTGTTGCGTTCATCAATAAAACCATGTGCTGGGTTATGGCAGGTTGCACACGATTGGGTGCGGTTTTTTGAGAGGTTTTTGTCGAAGTAGAGTTGTTGTCCTAAGGTTGCTTTATCTATTTTATCCGTGCTGGCATAAATGATATTCACCATGCTTGATAGGAAAAAAAATGGGGTTAAAGTGATGAACTGGAATTGTATTTTTTTTGAGTAGTACATGGTGATATTCTTTTTTATATGTTTTAGCTGAATGTATGTGATAACAAATGGTTGTCCCAACGGTATTGAGAAGAAAAGGTCATAGAAGCAGGCGCATTCTGTTTTTGGGGTGTTTGATAGTGATGGATTTCACCTAAGCCATTGCTCAAATAAAACGTATTAGCGCTTGTTGCTGCGGCAATGCCACAACCGTCGTTAATGTGATGTGAGGCGATAAATTGACCTTCGGTATTCCATGTCGTAATCAGA
>CAYNGN010000305.1:0-4088 GCA_964396615.1 uncultured Thiothrix sp.
CTTGGTTCACGCTTAGTGACCCATCAAACAGATGCAAGAGGCTTGCCTATTAATACAGTCTTGATTGAATCATTAGTCGATATACAACGTGAGTTATACCTTAGCCTTGTGATTGATCGTGCCAGTAGGCAGATTGTAGTGATGGCCTCTGTTGCGGGAGGGATGGATATTGAAGAAGTGGCAGCAACGAATCCTGAGAAAATTATTACCCAACAGATTCATCCTGCCAGTGGTTACCAAGCGTATATGGGGCGTAAATTAGCCTTTGCTTTGGGCTTAGAAGGACAACAGATACGTCAATTTTCCCGTTTATTAGGTGCATTAATTCGTTTGTTTAATGAGAAAGATGCGGCTTTATTGGAAATAAATCCACTCGTAGTAACGACCGATGGTGAGCTATTAGCCTTAGATGCCAAGCTTAATATTGATTCCAATGCAGTGTATCGCCATCCTGATTTGCAACAAATGCGTGACGTGAGTCAAGAGGATGAGCGTGAGGCAAAAGCAGCAGAACATGAACTCAATTATATTCGTCTTGAGGGAAATATAGGCTGTATGGTCAATGGTGCTGGTTTGGCGATGGCAACGATGGATTTGATTAAACTGCATGGCGGTGAACCCGCTAATTTCCTTGATGTAGGCGGAGGTACAACAGCTGACCGAGTTGCTGAGGCGTTTAAAATTATTCTTTCGGATACGGCGGTTAAGGCGGTATTAGTGAATATTTTTGGTGGCATTGTGCGGTGCGATTTGATTGCGGAAGGAATTATTAAAGCGGTCAGTGATATGGGTATTGCGGTACCCATTGTTGTACGTCTTGAAGGAACGAATGTTGAACAAGGAAGAGCCTTATTGGCTAGTAGTTCGTTAAATATTCTTACTGCAGAAGGTCTTAAAGATGCCGCACAAACTGTTATTGAAGCAGCGAAAGCCTACCAGCAGGGAGAGCAAGCATGAGCATTTTAATTAATGGTGAAACACGGATTATTTGTCAAGGTTTTACAGGTAAGCAAGGGACTTTTCACTCTGAACAATCACTGGCATATGGCTCAAATCTTGTTGGTGGGGTGACACCAGGGAAGGGTGGGCAAACACATTTGCAGCGTCCTGTGTTTAATAGTGTTGCTGATGCCGTGGCAGAAACAGGTGCGAATGCAACGATGATTTATGTGCCAGCGGCCTTTGCTGCGGATGCCATTCTTGAGGCAGCCGATGCAGGTATTGCGGTGATTGCTTGTATTACCGAAGGTATTCCTGTGTTAGATATGGTGAAAGTCAAAGCAACATTGGCTGATACGAAGGCTTATCTTATTGGTCCTAATTGCCCTGGCGTGATTACGCCTGATGAATGTAAGCTGGGTATTATGCCTGCGTCGATCCATCAACGCGGTAAGATTGGTATTGTTTCACGTTCAGGTACTTTAACCTATGAAGCAGTTCACCAAACCACGGCGGCAGGTTTAGGCCAGTCAACCTGTGTTGGCATTGGTGGTGATCCCATTCAAGGAATGAATTTTGTTGATTGCTTAACGTTGTTTGAGCAAGACGAACAAACGGAAGGTATTGTGATGGTAGGGGAAATTGGTGGTTCTGCTGAAGAGGATGCAGCAGCCTATATACAAGCCCATGTTAGCAAGCCTGTCGTGGCTTATATTGCGGGTGTAACGGCTCCAGCGGGTAAACGTATGGGTCATGCTGGAGCCATTATTTCAGGGGGAAAAGGTACTGCTGAACAAAAATATGCAGCACTTTCAGCAGCAGGTGTGTATGTGGTGAAGTCTTTGGCAGACATGGGGTCAGCTATGCGTCATTGTTTATCATGAGTAGCGTAGATAGTCCGCTAACATTGAAACTGGCGATTGCTCAATTGAATCCCTGTGTAGGAGATTTTGTACAAAATCTTGAGAAAATACAGCAGGCGATTCAACAAGCGAAAGATGAGCAAGCGGATGTTATCTTGTTTCCTGAGATGATTGTGACAGGGTATCCCCCTGAAGATTTATTATTCCGTCCTGCTTTTCTTGCACAGGTTCAACAAACACTGACACAGATTCAGGCGGTGACTGAAAATATCACGGTTATTGTGGGTGCACCTGTAGAAAAGCAGGGTGAGTTATATAATATGGCCTTGGTTTATCAAAAGGGTGAGAGGTTGGCAGAATATGCTAAACGTTATTTGCCCAATTACCGTGTGTTTGATGAGAAACGTTATTTTCATGCAGGCAATGATAGCGTTATTGTGGATATTAACGGTGTGCGTACGGCTATCTTAATTTGTGAAGATATTTGGAAAGATGCACCGATTCAACAGGCTCAGCAGCAAGGTGCAGAGTTGGCTTTAGTACTCAATGCTTCGCCTTTTCGTCAAAATAAAGCAAAGGAACGTTTGGCATTGCTACAACGTCAAGCGAGTCGTACTAATATGACTATTGCTTATGCTAATTTAGTGGGCGGGCAAGATGAATTGGTGTTTGATGGGCATTCTCTGGTGGTGAATAAAAACGCGGAGCTTTGTTTTCAAGCAGAGCCTTTTGTGGAAAAAACCTATGTGACAACGTTGCTATTTGATGAAAGTAATCACAATAATGTGAGGGAAGTGCTACCTTTAACGCTTCCAAGTACTGAAGCACAGGTATATCAGGCATTGGTAACAGGCGTTCGGGATTATGTCGCTAAAAATGGCTTTACTAAAGGCGTTATGTTGGGCTTATCAGGCGGTATTGATTCTGCGCTGACATTAGCGATTGCGGTTGATGCACTCGGCGCAGATAATGTTGAAGCGGTTATGATGCCGTTTCACTATACTGCGGATATTAGTATCAGTGATGCACGTCAACAAGCGAAAACCTTAGGGGTGCGTTATCGTGAAATTCCCATTGAAGGTATTTTTAATAGTTTTATGACGGCTTTATCAAATGAGTTTGAAGGGTTGGAGCGTGATGTCACTGAGGAAAATCTTCAAGCCCGTAGTCGTGGTGTTTTGTTAATGGCGATGTCGAATAAATTGGGCAAGATGTTATTAGCAACAGGAAATAAAAGTGAAATGTCGATGGGCTATGCTACGCTTTATGGTGATATGGCAGGCGGTTTTGCCCCACTTAAAGATGTGTATAAAACACTGGTTTATTCATTGTCACGTTATCGTAATGGCTGTGGTGATGGAGACATTATTCCTGAGCGAGTCATTACACGTCCACCCTCCGCTGAATTAGCACCAGACCAAAAGGATGAAGATTCGTTACCTCCGTATGATATCCTTGATGCTATTTTACGCTTGTTTATTGAAGAATTTCAGAGTGTTGATGATATTGTTGAGCAAGGCTTTGAGCTGGAAACCGTCAAACGTACTGCAAATTTGTTATTGTTGAATGAATATAAGCGTCGCCAAAGTGCCCCAGGCGTGCGTATTACCCAGCGTGCGTTTGGTAAGGATCGGCGTTATCCAATAACATCGGCCTATCGCCGTTATCTTTAATTTTTGAGTGGCACACTTACCTGCATTTGAAATCCAGGTGTTGCTTCATTTAAGCCGATTTTGGTGCGGATATTGACCGATCTTTTAGCCGATATTTTTAATTTTGCTCCGATAGAAAGTGCTGCTGTATGTGGATCACTATTAATAATATCCTCATTATTCACGCTTGTTTTTGTTGTCCATGCTTGTTCTAAACCAAAATTCATACTTAAGTGATCTGTCAACGAATAAACAATGCCAAGTGCTAGATCAAAGGTATCACCAGGATCAACATCGCCAATAGCCCCTTTGTTATCTGCCATATTCACCGTGTAACCCGTGCTGGCAAATAACACGGCGGGGTCATCTTGCTTGATGACTGTTATTCCTGTTCGAATACCATTAAAACCGCTGCCTAATTCCAGTGTGCCTGGATTTTCATACGCATCTTTTCCTGTGGTGGTTTTCCATGTTATGGAACCGATCATGCTAGGTAGCTTATGGGTGTTTTTAAAAATTTGCTGGCTATAAGTGGCTCGAATATCACCAAAACCATCGCTTTTTCGGTGTGTTTGTGTTGTTTCGGTTGCTGAGTCATTGGTTAATTCTTCACTTTGCTGACGATAAGGTATTG
>CAYNGN010000306.1:0-4068 GCA_964396615.1 uncultured Thiothrix sp.
AGACTTGGCTATACTAATAGGGCTGATAGCAGGACTTGTTAGTTTTGTTCCCTATTTAGGTGCTATAACGGGTATTCTTATTGCCTCGATTGCCGCATTGTTGCAATTCCATGATCCGTTGTATTTAGTCCCTGTTATGATTGTTTTCATTGTTGGGCAAGCGATAGAAAGTATGTTGTTAACACCCTGGTTGGTGGGTGACAAAGTGGGGCTGCATCCCGTCGCTGTGATCTTCTCAGTATTAGCAGGTGGCAACTTGTTTGGCTTTTTTGGCATTTTGTTAGCCTTACCTGTTGCCTCTATCCTAATGGTAGGAATAAGGCATCTAAGCGTGATGTATGCTGCTAGTGCTTTTTATATAAAAGAGAATGTACCAACAGACAAAAATGACGCTACCTGACCATGTCTATAGATGTTCAGATAGAGAGGCTACATGCAACCTCTCTACAAAAATGCTAAATACTCGTAAAATACTAACATTAAGCTATAAATAAACGAATTATCCTACCTATTTAATTCTTATGTGATCTTAAAAGAAAAGCTTAAAACAGCATCGACTGATTTAGAGCAAGCCAGTGCGGGCAAATTATAACATTGAACATGAAAGAGAAGACGGTGAAGAAGAAATTGAGTTTCAGATAAAGTGGACGACTAAATAATCTGATTAAATCCTTATGCACACTGATCGGGATAGCAGGCTTTCGTCCGCTACCCCTCATGCCACCGAACGTACGGTTTTTCGTATGTCTATAGCGTGATTACTGCCTAATTCCCTCAACCGCCAAAATCAAATCTAACTCCGCCGACGCAGCACCAAGGTTTTTCTTAATCCCATAGTCTGCCAATGCAATACGTGCTTTTCCTTCAAATCCACGACGATAGCCCCCCCAAGGATCATCACCTGCACCAATATGGGTTGATTCAATAACAATTTCTTTGGTCACACCATGCAAGGTGAAATTTCCCGTTATACTCGCTTTGCCATTGCCTTTATCGGTGTATTTAGTACTAACAAATTTTGCTTCAGGGTATTTGCTCACCTCCAAAAAATCGGCATTACGCAAATGTTTATCACGCTCCGCATGGTTTGAATCGACGCTCGCTGTTTTAATCGTTACTGAGACTTTTGAGGCAGCAGGGTTTTTTTCGTCATAACTAAAACTGCCATCAAAATCATTAAATCGCCCCCATAACCAGCTATAGCCCAAATGGGAGATTTTAAATTGAATAGACGCATGTGCGCCTGCTTTATCAATTTTATAATCATCTGCTAAGGCACTGGGTGCAGCAAGCAACGTCATAGAAAAAATAGCGGCTGTCGAAAGGCTTAATAAGGTATTTTTTAGTATAGGTTTCTGTGTTTTCATGATTGACTCCTAGTCATTATTTATGTCGTGGTTTGTAGCGTTAGGTAACATACGTTTCAAGGTATTATCCTTATCAAAAAAATGATGCTTTAATGCAGCGGCAGCATGTAACACCACCAAACTGGCAAGCATCCATGCCATGATTAAATGAGCAGCCCCAATCAAATCCGCGGTTTCTTCGCTTATGCCTTGCGTCACAGCAGGCACTTCAAACAAGGTAAAAAACTCAATGCCCTTACCTTTTGCCGTTGAAATTAAAGTGCCTGAAATTCCGATCAGTAAGATTAAGCCGTAAAAGCCATACTGAATGCGCTGTGCTAAGCTCACTTCCCATGCTTGATGGGTTTTCAATGGCGCAAGATGCACATTATTCAACTTCCATACAACGCGCACGAGTAAGAGCATGATGATCAATAAACCGATGCTTTTATGCCACCACGGTAGACGATGATACAGCGGGTCATAATAATCCAGACGGGTCATATAAAGTCCTACGGCAAACAAGCCTGTGAGTAACAGTGCCATTAGCCAGTGCAAGCCGATGCTAACCAGACCAAATTGTTGTGAGGTGTTTTTTAACATAAGTTATGCAACCGCCTGAATAACAATAAGCTGTGCATCGTTGGTCGCACGAAAATTCATGCAATCCCCTTGAATCAAATCCCCCTCTTCCATTGCTTGATCATTCGCAATGCCCTTCCCTTGTGCAAGATAGGCTAAAAAAGGTTGCTCAAGCGTCATCATTTGCGCATTGGCTAACAATGCCACATCAATCTGCGTCTTAGCGGCAAACAATGCGCCCTCTTCCGCTTTGCCCCCATAAATACGTGTTATCTCACCACGCTGTGGTTGATACACCTTGTAAGAAGCAGACTGTCCTGCTTGTTCTGGCAACACCCATAACTGAAGCATACGATTCCATGTCGTATCAGGATTGATTTCATTGTGCGAAAAGCCTTCACCGCCTGCGCGTTGCACTTGTATATCATTGGTCAGCAAATCTTGCCCATTTCCCATCGACCCCTGATGTGCAAGACGACCTTCGACCATAATCGAGATAACATCCACTTCGTGATGATCATGTAAACGTGTTTCACCATGCGGCATAAAACGCGCATCCGCTAGATAGATAAACTGTCCGATGCCCTGCCAACTGCCATCGTTATTGGTGGCTGCACCAAATACCTTGGGATCTTTGACCAGTTGATGTTCACGCAATCCTGCAAAACCACTTTCTTTTAGGCTGGCGCGTTGTAGTTTTTGTAAAGGCATTTTTATTCCATTAATGACTGATGAGATCAAGTATAGGAAACTTGTTTTAAGGAATAAATAGGCTATTTATAAAATCATTGTTTCCTTAGAAGAAACAATCATTAATCCTGTGATACTTTCTTCCATGCCAAACGACCACTGGCAATCACAATAATCCCTAATCCCAACCATGATAACCCAATAGGCAACATCTGTTCACTCGCCTGTAATTGTGCTTGGATACTAATGTTATTACTTTGCACAAAGGCATCCAATAACAAGCCAGATACAATCGCAACCACCGCAACCCCAGATAAATAAGCGACTAACGCACGCTTACCTAACTCTTTTTTGATCACGCCCAACGAACCAATATTACTCGCAGGGCCTGCCAATAAAAACACTAACACCGTACCCGCTGACACACCACTCATCATCAAACCCGCAGCAATCGGCGTTGATGCTGTGGCGCAAACATACATGGGAATACTAATCGCAATCATCACCAACATCGCAGGTAAGCCACTGCCCCATGCGGTAAGGAAATCAGCAGAAAGCCACGTTTGTATCGCTGCGGAAAAGGCGAGACCAATCAATAACCAAATAATAATGCCTGCTAATAAATCGGTAAAGGCGTATTGAATGCCTGAGAGTAATGCAGAATCATGTTTCTGTGGTTTTTTCTTAGCCGTATCCTTTGCATCTGTCTTACTACAACAGGCAACAGGTTCTGGCTCAGACTCTTTTTGAGTAGCACAACAACTCGTGGGTTGCGTTTCATCGTCTTCTTGAGTCACTTGTTTTACCTGCTCACTTTTGCCCACTAATAAGCCTGCGGTAATCGCTGATAAAATCGCGGCAATAGGACGGGTTATTGCCATTAACGGCCCTAGCAAGGCATATGTCACCATCACTGAATCAACCCCCGTTTCAGGCGTTGAAATAAGAAACGATGTTGTCGCTGATTTTGATGCCCCTGCCTTACGCAAACCAATAGCAGCAGGTAATACCCCACAAGAACATAATGGTAAGGGCGCACCCAATAACGCCGCTTTCACCACAGGCCAGAAACCATCACCTTTTAAGTGCTTTTCTAACCATACGGTTGGCATAATGGCCTGAATTAAACCACCAATTAATAAACCCAACACCAACCACGGGGCGGCATCAAGCGCAAGTTTGAGAAAGTTTTCCAAAAATAGCATGATTGTCATCTTATTGCTGTTCCTTAAAAGTTGCCTAAAATTACCTAAAATGATAAATTCAGCCTTATTGAGGATTATTCCGCACTTGGTTGATAATCTTTCGATGACAACTCAAGCCAATTGACGGTCAGTTCCGTCGGAGGAACGTGATCCTTTGATGTTTCACTGACTATATTGTCTTGCGTGCTGCCACAATTCGCGCCTTAACTTGTACAGGCGCAGTACCGCCTAAATGATTGCGTGCT
>CAYNGN010000307.1:0-4011 GCA_964396615.1 uncultured Thiothrix sp.
TTTATTCCTTATTGGGGTGGAGATATCGTTATTTTAGGCAAACAAGCAGGCAAAGTCCTTTCAACGCCTGCTACCTTGGCATTTTGGCTAAAACAAAACCGTATAAACAGTCGCCCTCATGTGCATGTTTTAGCGAATCATAATAAAAAGGATCATTCTACTGTGACCAAAAAAACATGGTTTGATCAGCAGCATAAGGAACGGGTTGTACTCTATCGTATTAATAACGGTGGACATCAATGGCCAAGCAGTACTCATCGGCTGACATTGAAAAAACGCCTTGGTTTTAGGAATCAGGATATAAAAGGAGCAGAGGTGATTTGGACTTTTTTCAGGCGGCATGTGCGTTAATGTAAGCATTCGCAATCAACCACTATGGACTGAGAATCTTGCACTAAAGTGCATAGTTTTCACTAGCGGTTGAGACAATTGAAAACCCCATTAGCCCTTTTCAAGTGTATGAGCGGTAGAGTGACTTATTGGAATATCCAGATACGTTTCCCTATTTAATCATCATGATACACGCTGAAAACCACCTCTCATTCTGCAATTAATTTAGCATCCCACGACTGATGCGAGTAAACTATCAGCCTTAGCACATAGGTATAATTTACCCATTCATTTCCCCTTCATTCAAACTATGGATACAGATACCCGATTGAATAATAACGATCTCCCTAAAGAATTTCTTGAACAATACAAATCAACCATCACACTATGGTCAATCCGCATCATGTATGACTTAAGAGCATATACAAAAATTAATGCACGCTATGATCTTGATGAACATGATCAGGTGTTCAAAATTCTTGAATTGAGCTATTTAGTTGATAACTATGATGATAAAAAACGCCTAAAGAAAAAGAAATTTCGTAAAATCCTGCAACCACTCAGCGAAGCACTTGAGGCAAAAACCGAAGTCCCACAAGGTGCTTTGTTTGAAAATATTGAGCAACTCGGCAAATTAGCAGGCTTAAATGAGACTGAAAAAACATTATTAGTCTTCGGTGTCTTACTTGAAACGGTGCATGAACTGGAATTATGTACTGACATACTCGATGGTATTTCTCCTCATGTCATGCCACATCATTTAGCGATTATTTTGGGGTTAAACCGTAATCGTGTGCGTAAAGCATTGGCTAAAGATGGTTTGCTACATCGCACAGGCTTATTACGCATGGATCGTGATGATCGCACCAATATCGTCTATCATTTTGAATTAATGGATGAAATTGCAGGCGTATTGCTGGATGAAGATAAGCCTGACATTATGAAATCGCTCACCCGCTTCTTTCTTCCCAGTGGTGTTGCCAAACTCATACCCAGCGATTATCAACATGTCAGCAAAGATTACCAACTGCTGTATACCTACTTAGACGCAGCAACGAAGAAGCGTAGCAAAGGGGTTAATATTTTACTTTATGGCCCTCCAGGAACAGGCAAAACAGAAATGGTAAAAACCCTTGCTGCTAACTTGAAATTTGCCTTATATGAAGTCACTACCAGTATAGATGAGGACTTAGAACAGGATTCACGCATGGATTCTTATCGCCTATGCCAACAAGTCCTCAAACGTAAAACTAAAACACTGGTGATGTTTGACGAAATTGAAGATGCCTTTATCCGTGATGGTGACATGGAACGCTTTGGCATTCGTACCAGCACTAATACTAAAAAAGGTGAAACTAACCATTTATTAGAAGCAAATCCTCTACCGACTATTTGGGTATCAAATGTGGTCAGCCATATTGATGAGGCCATTATTCGACGCTTTGATTATGTGATGAAGTTAAATATTCCACCGCGTAAAACACGCGTGCGCATTATCAAAAAATACACCAAAACCTTAAATGTAAGCGATCAATGGATTGAGCAAATTGCCTCTAATGAACACTTAGCTCCTGCCATCATTGCCCGTGCCACCAAAGTCGTGCATGAGTTGAATGAGACTGAACAAGCAAAGATTGAAGCCAGTATGGAGCTAGTCTTAAGCAATACACTGGATGCAATGGGACATGACAAAAGCCTATTTGATTCACATAGCAGTCCTATCACCTACCGCCTTGATGCACTTAACCCTGATTATGATTTGGTTAAATTGCAAAAAGCATTAAGCAAAAAGCCGCAAGGCCGCCTCTGTTTATATGGCCCCTCAGGCACAGGAAAAAGTGAGTTTGCCCGCCATCTTGCCAAAGAGCTGGATATGCCGTTACTCATCAAACGTGCCTCTGATTTGCTCGACCCTTATATTGGCATGACCGAACAACATATGAGAGATATGTTTGAGCAAGCCAAAGACGAAAAAGCCTTATTGCTCTTAGATGAAGCAGATAGTTTTTTGCGCGACAGAACCCGTTCACGCGAATCATGGCAAGTGACCCAAGTGAACGAATTACTCACCCAAATGGAGCAGTTCAAAGGCTTGTTTTTTTGTACCACCAACTTAATGGAAGTACTTGATCAAGCGTCCTTACGCCGTTTTGATGTGAAAATTAAGTTTGATTACCTCAAGCCTGAACAAGTGTGGACACTGTTCCAACAAACACTCGAAGACTATCAAGATAAAGCCACTGTAATGAGCAAACACCAACAAAAAGCGTGGCAACATAAAGCACGAGGCATGCAAGGCATTACCCCTGGTGACTTTGCCACTGTGGTGCGCCAAAATGATTTTTCAGGCGAGCCATTGAGTGCTGATGCGTTGTTTAAAGGTTTGGAACGTGAGGTTAAGTTTAAGCAGTATGGGGCGTTTAAGGGGATTGGGTTTGTGAGTGGGTGAGGATTTCTTATAGCCTGTATTGAAAGACGAAATACAGGCTACAAAGATGAATATAACGAATACCTATGCAATACAAGGCATCAACAGTACCTGAGAAAAAACCTTCTCAATATACTGTTGATCTTCATTGCGAAATAACACATTTCGTTCAGCAAAGTCATCTATACCTTCAAGTCCCTTATCCCACCAACGAACTTTATGTAAAGGCGTGCTGGAAATAACAAAAGAATGCATTTGTATCTGTTCTGCATGATCTTTTTTATCATCGCGCATTTTTTGCTCAAGTTCTTTGATGGTTTTATAAAAGGCTAACTTAGGATCATTCTTATCCAACTGCACATATTTTCGATGAGGTGCTTCAAAGGCATTTTTTTCGGTTTTATAAAAACGATCACAATATTTTTTCAGCAGAGCAATGGCGATTTCCTGCCATTCAAAAATGCGATCAAAACGGTGAAATGCCATGCGCTCCTTGGGAATGTATAAGGTATACCAAGTGCTATTGTGTAAGTTGCCCTAACTATTTTAATGAAGCCCAAATCACTCATCAATCAGAAATCACAATGAAATCACATGCGTTGTCTGGATAACGGGGAATATGACAAGTAACTCTATTTGATTGTGCTAACGTTTATTACCATATTGGTACAATATCACACCATATAAATTAGTAAAATTGATTAATTATATAAATTAAATTTTAAAGTTTTTTTAAGGAGTTGTCCTTATTCAGTAGACTCTAACAAGATCAGAGCCTACATTACTCTACTTACTTACCGTAACGTTTTTGCAATTTCTCCACGACTCGACATTGCAATCTCATAATCTCGCTCTAATACCACTAAATCTATTGCCACTAAATGAGGAACGCGTCGCATATTTGAAGTCGTACTTGGATTCATTGGGATGCCTTTTTCTTTGGTCTTCCCTGCAAATGCCAATATGCCTGCTTGTTGTAATTGCTGCACCAAAGTTTGTGCGCTATGAATGGATGATGCCTTGAGCAAATCGAAAAAACATGGACTTTCATGAAAAAAAGCGATCATATTCGAGGCTCTAAAAAACAAACAAAGATGTCGCTCATTTTTGCCTGTAGATGCTGTAATGCTCTCCTCAGTAAGTAGCATATTTTGGCGCATTTTTTCGGGAATGCCTTCGTTAGCAATTTCATTAAACAATTCTTTTATAATTGGTATCCACAACAGTTTGTTGGCTGTTTTAGTGGGTGCAGT
>CAYNGN010000308.1:0-3977 GCA_964396615.1 uncultured Thiothrix sp.
GACGCTGGTTATGTGTTTTATATTGATGCGGGACCCAAGCCAGGATTAAACACTGCTTACTGGGGGCCTGAGATTAAGGTGGGTCTACCGCAACCTGCATTGAATGTTGATATGGATGCACATACCAACGTGGAATCCTTGAGTTTCAGTTTCAATACTGCTAATACAACGTTACCTATCGTATTGATTCAGAATCAGCTAACGAAAGTACCCATTCCATTGCCCATACCTGATGTAAACCCATTGCAGCCACCTTTAGGTATTATTCCTGCACCGATTACCAATGTCACTATTCTAAAAAATACGGCAAAGCTTTCACCCATAGAGGCACTTTCGCAAGGCATAGCCGCTGCATCACGTTCGGCTGATGCGGTTGAAGGTAATGGGACACTGAATGTATTGCGATATGGACGAGTATTAAAAGCACGGCAGCTAGTCGGCGTTAGAGGTGTGGGGCTTGCCTATAACGGCTTGTACTTTGTCAAGAAAGTAACAAGTACCTTAAAGCAAGGTGAGTTTAAACAGAGTTTTACTTTAACAAGAAATGGTCTTGTTTCAACCACACCGAGGATAGCAGCATGAGTGGTGATCAACCCTATTTCGGTAAATACCGAGGAACGGTACTCAATAATGTAGATCCCCTACAAATTGGACGTGTGCAGGTACAAGTTCCTGATGTTGCAGGTCTTATACCTGCCTCTTGGGCAATGCCCTGTTTTCCTGTATCGGGTAAACAAATGGGAGCGTATATGATCCCACAAATTGGTGCAGGGGTATGGGTTGAGTTTGAACAGGGTGATGCTGATTATCCGATATGGAGTGGTTGCTGGTATGGGTCAGCAGCAGAAGTACCCTCAATGGCACTAGCGGGTAATCCTACTAGCCCCAATATTTTGTTTCAATCAGGATTACAAAATACGTTTGTGATTTCTGATCTCCCAGGCCCCACAGGCGGCATTATGCTGAAAAGTACCACAGGCGCTTCAATTATTGTCAACGACACAGGCATTTATATCCAGAATGGCAAAGGAGCCAGTCTGGTGATGACAGGGCCAACGGTAACGATTAACAACGGTGCATTAGTCGTGACATAGAGTGACATAGGTAACATAAGGAAAGATAACATGAGGAGTCATCAATTATGCCAGGTTTTCTAGTCCATGTAGGCGCACAGGTGCTTTGTTCTCATGCGGGACAGGCAACGCCGACAGTCCCTAATCCGCGTGTGACCGTGAGCGCTCAACCAACCGTGTTGATGACCGCGCCTTATGTCATTGCAGGTTGTACCTTACCGCCACCAACAGCGGGAAACGGGCCTTGCATTACCGCACAGTGGCTCAGTGGTACAACACGAGTCACTTCTAACGGTCAACCGTTATTAGTACAAAGCAGTCAAGCAATTTGTACACCGACAGGGACACCGTTACAAATTATGGCAACCCAGACGCGCGTTAGCGCATTGTGAGGCTATGGAGAGGAATTATGATTATTGATTTTCCCTTTCATTTTGACGGTAGAGGTCGCACGGCAATCACCGATGATAACGACCACATTCGCGATATGATCGAGCAATTTTTGTTTACTAATACGGGTGAGCGTGTTAATCGCCCTGATTTTGGCAGCGGTTTGTTGCAACTGGTGTTTGCGCCTAATAGTCAGGAGTTGGCTTCTACGCTGCAATTTACCGTGCAGGCGGGGTTACAGCAATGGCTGGGTGACATCGTAGAAATACAATCACTTGACGTTATTAGCGAAGAATCGAGCTTGCGACTAGAACTGCAATATCTCGTGCGACGTACACAAGAAATTCGTGCGGAGACCTTTATTCAGAGTACAGGATCATGACAACGACAACGACTATCTGCCACACAATAAAACGCCGTGAACAGGTGCGACAACATCAGGTGTTGAATGGTCTGGACTATTTAGACGTTAGCCCTGATACCTCCAAGCTAACGGTTTATTTCCTTGGAAAAGCCCCGATCGAACTTGATGAAACACAGGTGATTATTGAAGGTGGGCAGCGAATCCACGATATTAGTGTCAAAAAAGTAACCGTGCAGCACCACGATAGTATTGAGCTTGATGATTATATGCACGTCAGTTTCAATAAGTCAGGTGATTTTTCCACCTATACCTTGCGCGTTGTCGAGAAGAGTCAACAGGGAAAATGGCAGCCGCATTCCGCTTTTGATCCCCGTTATGATCGCATTGATTTCAGTTTCAACGTTGATTGTCCTAGTGAGCTTGATTGCAAGCAAAATGCATCCTGTCCAACAGAACCGCTTGAAGAACCTGATATTAATTATCTTGCCAAGGATTATGCCAGTTTTCGTCAATTGATCATGGATCGCTTGTCGTTGCTTATGCCAGAGTGGCAAGAACGGCATGTGCCTGATATCGGCATCGTATTAGTTGAAGTACTCGCCTACGTCGGTGATCATCTTAGCTATTATCAAGATGCAGTGGCTACCGAAGCCTATCTTAGTACAGCACGCAAACGTATTTCAGTGCGTCGTCATGCGCGTTTAGTGGATTACACGATGCATGAGGGCTGTAATGCTCGCGCTTGGGTGTGTGTGAAGACAAACACTAATCTACTGCTTGAGCCTGAGCAAACTTACTTTATTACGGGTTTTAACCAAACGTTACAAACGGTTGGCAGTGTACTGTCTGAGGATGAGCTGCGGCAGATTCCATCCAGTGGCTATGAGGTCTTTGAGCCAATGGCAACCGACATTATTCCACTTTATAGTCATCACAATAAGATGTTGTTTTATACATGGGGTGATCAGGAATGCTGTTTACCCCGTGGCACAACGCAAGCAACGTTAATCGGTACGTTGGTAAGCGATGATTCCCTCGTAGAAAAACCGCCATGCGAGTCAGATGAAGGTTCGTCATCGCCAATAGATGTTGAATTATCACAGGGAGTTGAATCGACTGATCAATCTCCAATACTTCATCTTAAACGCGGTGATGTATTGATTTTTGAAGAAATAAAGGGCGCGCTAACAGGACATGCTAATGATGCTAATCCTAAACACCGTCATGCTATACGTCTCACCCGTGTTGAAGCAGGGATGGATAAACTAAATAAGACTGCTGTGGTTGAAATTGCATGGGCAGAGGAAGATGCTTTGCCGTTTTCATTCTGTATTTCTTCACTTGGATTAGCCCCTGAATGTTTGCTATTGGAAAATGTAAGTGTTGTCTGTGGTAATGTCATTTTGGTTGATCATGGAAAAACCCAAAACGAAGCTTTAGGACGTGTTCCAACAGGGGAGACCGTTAATTGCTGTAAACGTGAAGGTGTCGTTGCTGATCGTTCAATACAAGCAGGTGATTACCGTCCTGCTTTGCAAAATGCTCCGCTTACCTTTAGTCAGCCGTTACTCGCTGAGCAACCCGCGTCAATAGCACTTAGGCAGCAGGTTCAGCAAGCCTTAGCACATATTACTCTCAGTGATGATGCCCCCAACAACTCGGCTGTTTGGTTGCCTAAGAGCGATTTATTATCCAGTCGCTCGGATGAGCAACATTTTGTTGCTGAAATGGACAATAACGGACAGGCATCACTACGGTTTGGCGACGGTGAATTAGGCAAAAAACCAGAAGCTGGTGGTGCATTTCAGGCTCGCTATCGTATGGGTAATGGCGTGGCAGGCAATGTGGGGGCTGAAGCCATTTCGCAGGTGATTAATAGCCAACTGAATGGTGTGACTCTTAGTGTACGCAACCCCATGCCTGCACAGGGGGGAACAGCGGCTGAGTTGATGGACGACGTTAAATTATATGCACCGCATCTGTTTCGTAAAGCACTACAACGCGCTATTACGGCGGATGATTATGCTGCCATTGTCCAACGTGAATTCAGCGATAAGGTGCAAGGTGCGGCCGCAAAATTGCGCTGGACAGGAAGTGGCTATGAAATGCTAGTTGCCATTGATGCTTATGGTCAGGAACAAGCCAAACCA
>CAYNGN010000309.1:0-3074 GCA_964396615.1 uncultured Thiothrix sp.
TACGCTCACTGAGCAAGACTATAAGCAGGCAAGGATTTTGGTTAAGCAGCATCAGCAACTTGTTGCTGATAGCACGATTGATGGTATTGGTGTGTTTTTAGCTACTAGAGAGTAATTTAGAGGTTACTTTTGCTTAATAGAAAAAGGATTGCCCAGTATCTTATTGGATGCTGAGTAATCAAGCTATTGTTGTTATTAGTATTTAGTTATTTTAGTCATTAGAGGGAATAGCGTGTAAAGCAGGCATATGGATATGACGTGATCGTGTTTGTTTGCGTTCTAATGCTTTTCTAACCGCGCGTTGTGCGCGATGGCTGGCTTTGTTAATCGCGTCATACAAGTCATTTTCAGTATTTTCAATAATGATTGTTGGTAGTTTATGCAGTTCGATGTGAACCAGACAACGTTTGTCTTTGCCGCCTTTGATGCCATTGATATCAGATAGGTGAACATGGACGTTGATAATACGGTTACTAAAATGATGAATCATAGTGCCACAATGTCGATTGATATGTTTTTTAATGGCTGGTGTAAGGGAAAAATTTTGAGCTTGGATATCTATTTTCATTTTTATTTTCCAGTTATGATTATTAGCGGAGGACGTAGTATTGATTAAAAATTAATCAATTTCAAGTGTTGATTGTTTAAACGTGGAAAAAATATATATTCACTCTGGCTTAAAAGAAGCGTTGGAATTCCACTAATAGATGATCATCATGACGCAGTGCATTCAGTAGATCGTTGCTATCAATATCCGTGAAAACCTGTGCTTCTAGATTAATTTTCATGTTATCGCCTAGCCGACGACTTGCTTCTACACGTAGGCTTTTACTTTGGTTATCAAGATCAACAACGGCTCCTGCAAGTAGCTCAGAACTTTGGGTATCATTAAGCGCCAGTCGTGTGCCAAGAAAAATATCATTTTGTAAGGGTGAGGTAGCCTGTTCATCTCTAGAGTCAACATGATATTCTGCTAATAGACCAAGGTCAGCCACGCTTTCTACAACACCTGATAACGTGTATTCAAGGCCACCAACAGCCGCGTTATAACCTGTTGACTTTGATTCTCTGCGAATGGCCTCCAGTTTCCATAACCATGCATCACCTGTGTATTGCAGATCTAATCCTACTTGTTGTATTTGAGCATAATGTGGGTTAAGTGCTGTACCTGTATTATTGACACGAAGTTCTGGTTCGCGTGACGTACCATCAAACCAGCTAAGACCTATATCAATTGCATCAAAAGTCTGATTCCAGCGTAGTGCATAATCAATATGCTCTTTTTCATCATTTGCTTCATAAGTGACCTGAGCAGTATCAACAACCAGTGGTGTGCGCAAGCGTCCGTTCACACCTGCAAAAGTGCGTTCGCGAAAATAGGGTAATACGTATAAGGATAGTGAGCCATTATCCATAATGTAACTAGTGCGTAGCATGGGTTGTCCCAATTTATCTTCGCCATCAAGATTTTCAACACTGTCGTTTTGATTGATAATATCAACTAAATGCTGTGATTCAGCAACACCCCAGAAGACTTTGCTAATACCTGCCTGAAATTCCCAATCACCATTCGCAACGGTAAGATCAAGTTGGCGTATATCGCCATGTGTGCGCTTCTCGTCTTTATCATCCCAACGATAGAAGGGGATGAAAGTGAAGGCTTTATGGTCATTATCCCAACGATGGCGGAATTCAGGTTGTAGACTTAGTGAGAAGCCGCCATCGTCTTGCCCTGCATGTAAGGTCTCTTGGTTGAAATAGCGACCTTCTAGGGAAATATTTCCAGAAATATCATTGGCATATATCGAAGTTGAGACGTTGAGTGTTGCACACAATAGTATCCATTGTGTGCTTGTTTTTTTCAGTATTTGTTTTATTTTCATGTGCCTGTCACTCCTTGGCTTATCTGTATTGGTTTTTGGCAGTCCATTGCTATAGCTTATAACCAGCGCCTTACTTTTTGTTTGTAATCCAAATACGCTTGACCAAATTTTTGTTCCAGTATGACTTCTTCAGGGCGTATTTGTTGGAGCGTAATAAGCCAAGGATAGAAAGGGACAAGTAGGAAGGGGGTAATGCTGCCCAAATAGATAGCCCAGCCTAGTAGCAGGAATGACAAACCAACATACATAGGGTTGCGAGAATAACGATACATCCCTGTGGTGACTAGGTTTTTGGTGTTGTTTGGCGTAATGGGATTGGGTGTGGTCTTTTTACTAAAAAAAAGTAGCAAGGATGATAAATCGAGCAAAAAGGCACTGCCGATTGCAAGTAAACCGATTTTATTCCACGGTGCAGAAATCCAATGGCTAAGGGGAAAATGCTTGTTAAGTAGCCACATAAGACCTGTAAAAGCGAGCATATACACAGGAGGGGGGATTTTAAGTTTGAGCATAATAATAACCTTAGGTTATTGTTTTTAAATAGTTGCACAATGAGAAGTCAGTCATGTGCGTTATTTTTTAATTTAAAAATAATCCACATGGCTGGCGGGTTAACCATGAACATAATTACTTGAATATCTACTATATTATCGTTTTAAGGCGTTTTTATTAAAATCCCTTGCTGTTAGTCCCGTCTTGAAACGGTAATCTGTCCATTGTAAGGTTGTTGATTTACCCGTTTGATGATTTTGCATTTGCATCGTTGATGGTCTCCAATAGCGACCAATGTATTCACGATAGCCACTACTCATTAGTGTTTTCAGATGAGTATCTTTACGATCATAAAAATCAATTTTTACAGGGCGATATTCTTGTTTATCCACCCAGACAATTTGTTTGGTGTAGCCTGAATATTGATAAGCGGGTGTACGTTGAATGACATAACACGTCCAGTTATTGGCACAGGGTTCTTCACGTAAGAAAGTATGCTGGTACTTCTCGACCTCTTGCGAGCCTAGGTCTTCAAAGGCAAACTCACTGCCCATAAAAGGCCCTGATTTATTGCGCGAAGCAATACGTTTCACCCGTTTAAGTGCAGGCAAATAAAGCCATTGGTCATCGGGTTTTAAGCCATGTGAAAAGGTTAACATGCGTGTATTTTTAATATCCGCAGGCGAGTTGAAAATGGAC
>CAYNGN010000309.1:3103-3974 GCA_964396615.1 uncultured Thiothrix sp.
CTCCTCGACCTTCTAGTGTTTTTATTTCAATGTGGCGCACACTTTTTTGTCCTGCACGATTACGCAGGAGCATTTGCATATGGGCAGTAAAATCGTTAAAACCAACATCGCGTGCATCCGTTTCTTGTGCAATACGCAACCCTTTTTCTTCCGCTGTCTCTGCATAAGCATTGATCGCAAGCAAGCTAAAGCCGATGCTTGCGATACTATACTTAATGCACTTTTTCAATGCATTATTCATTATTAGCTCTCTATATAACTCTGTTATTTTAGTCTGTTGTATCTTTTTTATCTTTATTGCCAAATAATTTGTTTGAGACAATAAGACCAGGGCAGATACCTGTAACCGCTGCAAAAATAGCAAAGCCCGCAGGAATATAAAGTACCCAATGGACGATGGCAAAACCTGTTAGCCAAATACCTAACCAGATCATTGCACCAAAGATGAGGAAGAAAACACGCATGGCACAACTCATTTTAAAGTCTTTCATAAGATTTACTCCTTAGTAAAGTAACGTTGTCAGTAAAAGTGATCAAATAAATTGTTATTCCATCTAGTGATGGCGTTTTTCACTGCCTGTCAGCCAGTTATCGAGTGTTAGCAAGAGTGGTGGCAGGAATAGAAAATCAGCAATTAAGGCAAAAGCAATGACAATAGCGGTCAATAAACCCATGCCTGAATTGAGTTCAAACGAAGAAGTGGATAAGACGAGAAAACCTGCAATTAAGGCGGCTGAGGTTACCCATAAGGCAACGCCAACGGTTGAAAAAGCATAACGTACTGCATCTTCTGCACTGAGGCCTTGCTCACGTCGAGCGCGAAGGTATTTGCTAAGAAAATGTACGGTATCATCGACTACAATGCCCAATG
>CAYNGN010000310.1:0-3972 GCA_964396615.1 uncultured Thiothrix sp.
AGATTTAAGTGAAGAGGAGTGGATAGAGGCGATTCACGAAAGTTTAAAAACCGCAGTACGTCGTCGTAATCAAATTGCTGATGTCCCTGTGGGGGTTTTATTATCAGGTGGCTTGGATTCTAGTTTGCTGGTTGGTTTACTTGATGAAATTGGCATTGAAGATATTCGCACGTTTACCATTGGCTTTGATGATCAACCTGAAGAGAAAGGCAGCGAATATGAATTCTCGGATGCAGTAGTAGAACGCTTTGCCACACGACATCACAAAGTCCATATTCCCAATGAGCAGACCTTGCAACGCTTACCCGAAGCGGTGATGAACATGTCGGAGCCAATGTTTGGACAAGATGCTATTGGTTTTTATCTCTTATCAGAGCACGTGTCTGAACATGTCAAAGTGGTGCAATCAGGACAAGGTGCTGATGAAGTTTTTGGTGGTTATTTTTGGTATTCATTAATGCAAGAATCCAAAGGCTCTGCATTAGAACGCTTTAGCCCGTATTATTTTGATCGTGATCATCATGAAATGGCACAAATGCTTAACCCTGCTTATATTGAGCGTGATTTCACCTCTGAATATATGAAGGAACTCCTTGAAACGCCACATGCTGATAGCTTTATTGATGCTGTATTACGTGCTGATACCACGATGCTCATTGTTGATGATCCCGTAAAACGGGTTGATAATATGACGATGGCATGGGGTTTAGAAGCACGTGTGCCGTTTCTTGATCATGAGTTAGTTGAGTTAGCAGCCTCGATGCCTATTGAAATGAAATTGCGTGATGGTGGTAAATATGTGTTGAAAAAAATTGCACGTGGTATGCTGCCAAACAATGTCATTGATCGACCAAAAGGTTATTTTCCTGTCCCTGCACTTAAATTTGTACGCGGTGAATTTTTAGATTTTATGCAGGATATTCTTAATTCACAGCAATGCAAAGAACGTGGTATCTATCAACGTAGCTATATTGATAAGCTATTAAAGAAACCAGAAGCCTACTTAACACGTATTAAAGGCAGCAAGTTATGGCATATGGCATTAATGGAATATTGGTTGCAACTGAATAAACTGTAATAAAAAATACTCAATGGAAAAACGCATGGAACAAAGCACTGCACTTGCTAATTTTAAAGCCCTCACCCCTGATACCATGCTAGATGCGATTGAATCAGAAGGTATTCGTTGTAATGGACGTTTTTTAGCACTCAATAGTTATGAAAACCGTGTTTATCAAGTAGGCATTGAAGGCAAAGAGGGCGCTGATGAGTTAATTGTGGCAAAGTTTTACCGTCCACAACGTTGGACTGATGAGTCGATCATTGAGGAACATGATTTCACCTTGGAACTCGAAGCCTTAGAAATTCCCGTCATTGCGCCCATTGTCAATCAACAGGGTAAAAGCCTGTATACCCAAGGTGATTTCCGCTTTGCGCTTTATCCTAATCGGGGTGGACGCGCCTTAGAATTGGATAATGCAGAGCAACTAGAACAACTCGGGCGTTTTATTGGTCGTATTCACGCCGCTGGAGCAACCAAGCATTTTGTTCATCGTCCAACATTGGATATTGAAAGCTTTGCCATTAAACCACGCGCTTACTTACTTGATAACAACTTTATTCCTGTTTATTTATTACGCGCTTATACCAGTTTAACCACTGATTTAATCGAACAGGTTGAACAGAAATTTGTCCAAGTCGGTGATATTCAATCATTGCGCTTACATGGTGATTGCCATCCGAGTAATATTCTTTATCGTGTTGACACACCGCATATTGTTGACTTTGATGATGCGCGTACAGGGCCAGCAGTACAGGATTTATGGATGTTTTTGTCAGGTGATCGACACTATATGAACAAACGCCTCGGCGATTTATTAATCGGTTATGAGCAGTTTTTTGAGTTTGATTCACGTGAACTACAACTCATTGAAGCATTGCGTACGTTACGCATTATTCATTATGCAGCATGGTTAGCATCACGCTGGAGTGATCCTGCCTTTCCTTATGCATTTCCATGGTTTAATACCACTAATTACTGGGAAGAACATGTCTTATCGTTGCGCGAACAAGCATCCGCACTAAATGAACCCAGCCTTATATGGTGAAGTTGCGCAGACTATCACATTGCTATTTAATGTGATGTCACACGCAACATAACTTATTTTACGATGACACGTACCTCTGCATTTCGACCAGAAGATACAATAAAGTGTTTCTTAATTGTCTTCCCCTTTGCGGTTAACTTAGCAGTATATCGACCAGGAAAGAGGGTTAACCTTAAATTATGTTTTTTACTTCGATGAACAGAGCGACCTTGTTTATTGTAGATAACCCAACGCGTTGTAGAAAACATAGGCTCATACAGTGTTTTGTTGTAGGCGCTTATTTTAATTCGACCTTCTGGCAATTTAACCTTGCCACTGCCAACCTTTCCCTTTCTGACGACAACGCTTGTTCCATGCGTATGCCCACCATAATACGCCTCAACCTTATATCTTCCAGCAGGGACAAGATGTCTAAATTTAGAACCTTTGCCTCTGGCAATAATTCTTCCTGCTCTGTTTTTTGCCGTCCAACGTATTCTCTTCGCATTTTTAGCACCACTAAGACTTGATGATACATTCAACAAACCGAGCATGGTGGCTATTGAAACATTTTGTGCATTGTTACGACTCTTATGGATCGTAACTTTTGCTGTCTTCTTATAGCTACCAATACGTAATCTTATAGAATATGTACCTGGACTAAGTCGTATCTGTGCAGATTTGCCACGAACTTTACGTGATTTTTTCCCTGAGGATGAGGTAATCAACCACTCAATCTCTGTATTTTCAATACCTAAGCGGCTAGGAAGGTTAGTAGCTGACAAACGAACACGTGTCTTAGCACGTTTATTTGATGCCTGCCTACGCTGGCGTTTACTAATACCTCGTCCAGCATAAGGAGCGTTATCAACGCGAAATGCTCTACGGTTAGTTGATGCTCTGCTTCCTCTAAATATACCTGTTGATACTTTAGCTATATCGGTTGATAGACGCATTTTTTTACTAAATTTTTCACCACCAATAATGTAGTCAGTATTTACCTTTGCAGAAGAAATGCCGCTAATACTGACTAACAGTGTTGCTATAAGAACAAGTACAGATGTTCTCTTCCAAATTCCGTTATTCATAATCTACTTCCTGTAGTTGAATCGATAATATTACTGCTACTGTCATGCGATAGCGATGAAGTGTATTCAATTGAATACGCATTACTCCTAACTAGTATAGACGTTATAAACACATTAACGTTTACTTATAATGTAGCTATCATTTAGTTATGATCCTTTGATTTCATCTTTTTTATTTTTTTATTTGAATGATTATAAGCCATTATAAAAATGCTTATTTTTTAATAAAAAACTGATTTAAGTTATTGTTTATAATTATTTTTATAAACTAGTTTTTATAAAGAGGAAGGGTATTTCATTGAGGGATTTTTATCCAAAGTGCTTTCTATAATAAACCACAATTAAAGGAAAGTGCACTGAAAAAGGAAAAATGAAAAAACGCTAAATAGTATTAGATTAATGACAAACGGTTTATTTGTAGATGTGATGTATAGATAGTAGATAATTGCGCTCACCAATTAGAAGCAAGTCATGTGCGTTATTTTTTAATCAGAAGCATGTTTGAACGTAGCGAGTCGAGTTCCTGCTGATTTAAAAATAATCCACAGGGCTGACTGGTTATCTGTGAATATAATTACCTGAACATCTATAGCTTGAAGTATAGACATTCACTTGTTAGATTGGCTATCAACGACGCTGTCAAAATAGATGGGGTCTATATATCTAAATTTGAAACCTTGAGCGCATTAGCCTCAATAAACTCACGGCGTGGCTCAACAAGGTCGCCCATTAACGTAGTAAACGCTTCATCAGTGACAACTTCATCTTCAATACGAACTTGTAACATGCGTCGCGTT
>CAYNGN010000311.1:0-1369 GCA_964396615.1 uncultured Thiothrix sp.
TACTCTGGAATACTAAGTTATTTTGTACTTATTCCTTAACAAAGAAACCTAATGAGTGAATACCTATCACTATGCCATAGAAATATTTATTAACGATTAAATTTTTTGATAAGAGGTTGATGCCTAAACCAGCCCTGAATAGAATGAGTAATAACACTAAAAAATAAAACAAAGCGATTAAATTACATTTTTATTAACGATTGAAAAAAACCATAATTATTTTCTTTATGATAAAATAATCAGCAGGGTTAAAATAAAAAATAGGGTTTATAAAATGTTCCAAAACACAATGGTACTACTTGCTGTTGCATTAGGTTCATCATCTATTGGTGGCTTTCTGGTTTATCGGCTATTACAAATTCAAATAAAGCGTTTAAAAAAATTCTCTAACATTGATTCTGTAACAGGATTATATGCATCAGCAGAGATTGATCGGTTTTTAGAGTTTGAGGTACAACGCGTCGCACGCTATGGCGGAGACTTGTCCCTTATATTGTTTGAAATTGATGATTTCGATTCATTTATACGCAAACACCAAAACTACACCAGCCACTATATTTTGCAACAAGTGAGTAATATTATTTTAAAAGGTGCCGCGAAAGACAGTCCACATAAATTTTATGGTATCAGAAACTCCGACATGGCATTTCGTTATTTGTCATCAGGAAAATTCCTTATTATGCTGCCAGAAACTCACGTAAAAGGTGCTAAGATTGCCGCTGAACGCATCAAAGATGTCATCATGTATCATGAATTTGATCTCGTAAAATCAGATCGTTTTATCCGTTTAAACATCAGCTCAGGCGTGGTTGGCTTTGATCAAAAACATGACAATTCAAAGACCTTACTTCAACGTGCTGAGTTAATGCTCTCCAAGGCACAAATTGTGCATAATACCGTAGTAGGCGAAAATCCAATTAATAATGTTTTCCCACTGTTTAAACATTCTAAATAAGCACTATACTCACGAAGTTGGACAAACTCACTCCCGCTTCTTCCGCCTATCTAAAAGATAATATAGAAAGTCATATAATTGTGTTCACAGATTAGAAGCAAGTTTGCGCGTAGCGAGTTCCTGCTGATTTAAAATAATCCACTACCTGAACATCTATAGATATATCAGATCAGTCCATGTAAACTCCCTCTCTGCTGATAAACCTACTGATATAGTGCTATGAATCCTGATTACCTCGACTTTGAACAACCTATTGCTGACTTACAAGCAAAAATTCAAGAACTACGTTATGTTGATAGTTCTGAGCTTAATTTAGACGATGAAATTGAGCGCCTAGAGAAAAAAGTTGAATCACTAACCACCTCTATTTTTAGCAAACTCTCACCATGGCAAGTTTCACAATTAGCGAGACAT
>CAYNGN010000311.1:1379-1685 GCA_964396615.1 uncultured Thiothrix sp.
CGCAACGTCCTTATACTCACGATCTGATTAGTCATCTTGTTACTGATTTTCAAGAACTAAAAGGGGATCGTGCTTATGCTGATGATCCTGCAATGGTGGGTGGCATTGGACGCTTTGAAGGCCGCCCTGTCATGGTTATTGGGCATCAAAAGGGACGCGATACCAAAGAAAAAGTCTACCGTAACTTTGGTATGCCTAAACCAGAAGGCTACCGTAAAGCCTTACGCCTAATGAAATTGGCAGAAAAATTTCATATCCCCATTCTAACCTTCGTTGATACACCAGGTGCTTATCCTGGTATTGGCG
>CAYNGN010000311.1:1732-3934 GCA_964396615.1 uncultured Thiothrix sp.
ATGAAATGTCAAAACTCAAAACCCCCATTATTACCACTATTGTTGGCGAAGGCGGTTCAGGTGGCGCATTAGCGATTGCCGTCGCTGACCGAGTAATGATGCTGCAATATGGCACTTATTCTGTAATTTCACCTGAAGGGTGCGCTTCTATTTTATGGAAAGATGCCAGTAAAGCATCAGATGCCGCAGCAGCATTAGGGATTACCTCTGAACGTTTGCATGAGCTTGGGTTAATTGATCAAATCATCCCTGAACCACTAGGGGGAGCGCATAGAGATTACGCAACAGTAACCACGAGTATTCGCGAAGCACTCACCAATGGCTTACGTGATTTAAAAGCATTATCCATGCAACAACTACTTGATAGACGTTATAAACGCTTGATGGCTTATGGACAGTTTGAAACATAAAGCTTCTACGCTTTATTCAGCTCTGGAGAATGATACATTTTATCAACACTTATGTTCACTGACACCACAACCGCATTATCTTATTGCTTACAGTGGTGGTCTGGATTCTCATGTACTCCTCCATCTGCTAAGCCGTCTACAAACAAAAGACCCTCTCCTTAAACTACGTTCGATCTACATTGATCATGGTCTACAAGCCATATCGAAATCGTGGGCAGCACATTGCCAACACACTGCCAGCTCTCTTGGCATCCCACATCAGACTATTTCACTCAATCTTACCCCAGCAAAAGGACAAAGCATTGAAGCACTGGCAAGAGACGCACGTTATCAAGCACTCGCACCCCACTTACACGCACAAGAAACGCTATTAACCGCACAACATCAAGATGATCAGGCAGAAACACTGCTTATTCAACTATTACGCGGCTCAGGACTTGATGGCTTGGCAGCAATGCCAGAAAGCATCTCCTTTGCACAAGGCTATCATGTACGCCCATTACTCAACATGCCACAATCAGCACTCGAAGCATACGCCAAACACTATCAATTAAAGCATATTACTGATCCAAGCAATGCTGATACACGTTTTAATCGTAATTATTTACGCCATCACGTCACTCCAATACTCAAACAACGCTGGCCAGAAATGGCAAAAACACTCACACGTGTTGCACGCTTTCAGGCTGAAGCCAGCCAATTATTAGCAACTTATGTCAGTAAAGAATTAGCGGATTACAGACATAAGCAAGACAATACACTGTCAGTTAGCGCACTTAAGCAAGCGGATTGGCTAAAACAAAAAGCCCTCTTGCGTGAATGGATTAAAACCAGTGGTTTTCCTGCTCCCTCAGAGATCAAATTACAACACATAATCAGTGATGTGCTTGAATCAACTAAACATAGCCAACCCATTGTTCATTGGCAACAAACAGAGGTGCGTCGTTACCAAGATGCACTGTATATTATGCCGCCTCTAGTGCCACATGATAACAAGTACGTTATACACTGGGATAACATCAATAAGCCACTGGTTCTTACGAACAACATAGGGACACTATTACCACACGATTTAGGCAATCTCAGACCGCTTTTATTAACGCATAATATAACGGTTACTATACGTTTTCGTCAGGGGGGTGAAAAAATACGTCCTGAAAAAAGACGCTATCACTTATCACTTAAAAACTTGCTACAAGAAGCAGCGATTCCACCTTGGCAACGACAACACATCCCATTAATCTATGGCAACGAGCAACTAATCCAAGTGCTGGGACTAGCAAAAATCAACCGAGATGACTTAATCCTATGAAAAAAAACAAACAAAAAATGAAAATGCTCTTTACACTTGGTGCTTTCTTTATTATCGCTGGAATTATTAGCGCCAAAGTAAGTGAAACCATAAGCCATACCGATGGTGATAATGCCACCTTCACCGTAATAGGCATACTAATGATCGCATTGGGCGCTATCTTTATGTCGATTAATATTATTACTCGCCTGATAGGACACTCAACGGATAATTAAGCACCTTAAAACTACCGTTTCTTGACCCTATTGATACAGCAATGCTATACTGGTGATACTTACATTTATAAGGAACGTTCTTGTTCCTAACAGCGACTAATTAAAGGAAACTATTATGAGCGTTCAAACACACGAACCTGCTGCGGCAGACGACTCTCTGTTAATCTTCACTGATGCAGCGGCAATAAAAGTAAAAACACTCATTGAAGAAGAAGATAACGATGCACTCAAACTACGTGTATTCGTTAGTGGTGGTGGTTGTTCT
>CAYNGN010000312.1:0-3931 GCA_964396615.1 uncultured Thiothrix sp.
TATATTTCATGGATAGTGACAGGGCTATTGTATAGTTTCAATCATTATATGGAAACCTTGTGTTTTAATTACGAGTAAAACGCCCTACTTCCACTAAACTCAACCGTCTAGACAGAAAACTCATCATGTTATCTTTTTAATGTGTAATATCTAGACATCACTTGTTTTTTTGGCATGATAACCAAAACGTTACAATTTAAAATAATAAGCAACAACAATAAGAATAATAAACGATAACAACAAAGCTTAAGGTAAAGCTCACATACTAGGCAGAACAAAGAGCTATTAAACAAACAACCTTAGCTTTATTAGAGAGGAGCTTAATGGTGAAAATGGGTCTAAAAGATGTTCGGCATCTATCCGTCCGCACAGGACTTGGAATACGCTGGGACGATGTTAAACGCTATCGTGGTCAAACAAGAAAGGACAGTGTTCAACACATTATTCATGGCACAAAAAACAACTGGATACTACAACCCCCCACGTTTATGGAATGGCAGCCATGGAGTCCAACACAAACACCTCAGCAAAGAAAACAACAAGGAGTTCGTTTAGCACAAGATAAACGAATGATGAAACAATGGGCAGTAAAAATGTTATTACGCACACCTCACCCACTGACTGAGCGCATGGTGCTTTTTTGGCATAATCACTTTACTTCCTCACTGGACAAAATCAACCAGCCCGCGTTACTGCTCAAACAAAATATCACTTTTCGCCGTCATAGTTTAGGAAATTTTAAACAGTTGTTACACAGCGTTGCACGCGATCCTGCTATGTTGATTTACTTGGACAATGACACCAACAAAAAAGGCCAACCTAATGAGAACTTTGCCCGCGAATTACTCGAACTGTTTACCTTAGGTGAAGGACATTTTAGTGAAAAAGACGTACGTGGTACGGCACAAGCTTTCACAGGCTGGACAGCAGACAGGAAAAAGAAGCAATTTGTTTTCCAACGTGACGCGCATGACACCAGTGTAAAGTCTTTTATGGGAAAAAAAGGACGCTTTAATGGCGAGCATATTGTTGATATGCTATTGAAAAACCCTTATACCGCTGAGCATATCGCCACGAAATTCTGGGCAGAATTTGTCAGTGATGAACGACCCAGCCCTATCACTATACGCCGTTGGGGCAATATTTTTCGACGTGCAGACTATGATATTCAAACCTTATTATCCACAGTGCTTAATAGCCGTGAATTCTGGTCAGCACAACACCGGGGCGGAAAGATAAAATCACCTGCAGAACTAGTGGTCGGAACACTACGAACCTTAATTCTAACCCCGCCCAGTGATGAAAAAATTGTGCGTCTGTTTGATCGCCTAGGGCAAAAGCTTTTTACCCCTGATACACCAGAAGGATACAGCGGTGGACAGCAATGGATTGATACTTATACCTTGCCGACACGTGTCAATCTCATGTCTGCATTTATCAATAATGCCAAACGACATGATCTAGCAAGAATTCCACAACTTGCACCTGATATAAAAACAAGCTGGCTACTGGCACAAAAATCCATTAATCCATTATCAAATCAAGATCTAAGTCATAAGCACGTCCTACATGCCTTACTCACTGATCCTGCTTATCAATTAACATAAGGGGAAGCATAAAATGAAACGTAGAACCTTTATCAAACTAGGCCGCGCAGCGCCACTTGCAGCAGGCTTCTTAACTCAGCAAGCACATAGCTTTTCCCTTTTTCCACAACAAACAAAAGGGATATCACAAGTTGCTGAATTCAATACACAACCACAACGTATCGTCATACTCGTTGAGTTAAAAGGCGGTAATGATGGGCTCAATACTTTAATCCCTTTTACGGATCCGTTGTATTACAAACTACGCCCTTCTATTGCCATCCCTAGAAAGAAAATGATACCAATAACATCCTCTTTAGCCATGCATCCTGCCATGAAACCGTTACATAAGTATTGGCAACATAAAGACATGGCATGGATACAAGGGGTTGGCTACCCACATAGTAATCGTTCTCACTTTCGCTCTATTGATATCTGGGATACCGCAGCAAATTATAATCAACATCTTGATGAAGGCTGGATTGCGCATTTATTGGGTATAAAGCATGATATTACGGGGCTTTCAATCAACGCTGACCTTGGGCCTTTAGCGGGCAATAAAGCCAGTAGTCTCAAAATTAACACGCTAAAGAATTTTGTTCACAGCACGAAAAATATGAAGGTTTATTCATCCAATACCAGTAATAACTCATTATCTCATTTACTGAAAACCGAACGTATTATTGCAGAATCTGCTAATCGTTTAGAACAACACCTGCATACGACTCATGACGAAAAAAAACACTTTCCCAATAATGCATTTGGTCGAGAACTTGCATCTATCGCCCGTCTGATTAATAGCGGTATTAATATTCCCAGCTATAAAATCAGCTTAAGAGGTTTTGATACGCACTCCATGCAAACACACCAGCATCAACGCCTACTGCATACACTATCAAAAGGCTTAGATGCATTTGCAAAAAATATGCAACACAAGGGTCACTGGGATAACGTCTTGTTGATGACTTACTCTGAATTTGGACGGCAGATCAAAGAAAACGGCAGTAAAGGCACTGATCATGGCAATGCATCAGCCCACTTAGTGATGGGAGGAAAAGTACGTGGTGGCATTTATGGCAACACCCCAGACTTAAAACGACTGGATAAAAATGGCTTACGTCATAGTGTTGATTTTCGCTCAGTTTATGGCACAGTCGCTTCACGTTGGTGGGAACTAGGTAACCCGTGGAATCGTCCTATTGTGCCTTTTGTGTGATAATATAACGATAGATGTTCAGATAATTACATTCACGCTAACCAGCCCCGCAAGCCCTATGGATTATTTTTAAATCAGCAGGAACTCGCTACGCTCAAACATGCTTCTGATTAAAAAATAACACACATGACTTGCTTCTAATCTGTGAACGCAATTATCTATTCTCTATAAAAATCACCAACTAAAAAAACCTTGGTTCAATTTATTTTTACAACGCTGATACTGAATCGCATAAGTATCAGCACGTTGCTTTACAATACGAGAAGTACGAATGAGCCATGGCTTTTTACGATAGCTTTTCTTTTTATAGCCTCCCCAGCCTTCATGATAGTTAAGATACTGATGCTGGGCATTTGCAGTAGAAACCTTATTGATACGATTCGTTTTATGAATAAACCACGCCATAAAATCAATGGCATCCGCAAAATCTGAACGTTGTGCTTCTTGATGACGTATCTCACGCTTATAGTCATTCCATGTATTATCGAGTGCTTGGGAAAAACCATACGCTGAACTTTTTCGACCAATAGGGATAAACCATAAAAAATAACGCATGGGTGGTTTAGCATTTTGCCGAAAAGAGCTTTCTTGAAACATCATTGCCATAGGCACAACAACAGGCACATGCCATTTTGCAGAAGCCTTCTTGGCGGCGGTATACCACTGTTTTTTTTCCGTAAAAATATCACATATATTGTGTGCATTATGTGGCGGCTGGTCGGTTACAAACCATTGCCATACCATCCATAACGGTAAACTAATAAGAATAAGTTTAAGCAAAAACCATTTCATTTCTTGAACGTATTTTATTGGGGAAGAACATATTACTACAACTCAACCTTTAACTTGATTAAAATTTATCCTTGCAAAACCCAGTGGTCTGTTTTTTTCTATCGTTTATCGCCTACCAGTTGATCTAAATAGATTAAAAAATACATACTTCCGTGAAGTATTGACTAGGGATTTTACGTCAACTACCCGCCCCTGAAGGAGCGGGCTTGAGTCGTGAGACTCGAGATACATCTTCGGACGGAATAGGTGATTAGCCTAAGCCTTTATTGGCTACGTTGTTTTAGTCATAGCACCGTCGAATGCCTCCCTAGTTTGACGCTCTGCTTCTTGGTATTAA
>CAYNGN010000313.1:0-3922 GCA_964396615.1 uncultured Thiothrix sp.
CGAATGATTTGCAAACCCTTTAGTTGAATGGTTGTGCGCGTATTGACACAGGCTTTATCCCGCGTTTGTGTCATATCAATATCGCCATAAATGGCGCATTCTTTACGTTCAAAAATTAAACTATTGCCTGATAATATAACGGGGTTTGCCTTGATAACGGTCTCAAAATAAAGTTGATTGGCATCTTGTGAGGCAGCAGGGGCTGGTGTGTTATAAGGTTGTGTCGCGGCTGGTGTTGCGGTGATGGGAGCTTGGTAGGGTACATTGACCACAGGTTTTGCCACAGCCGTTGCACAGAGCTTAACAATTTGGTCATGACTAAAACCACTTTTTAGATAATGATCAATGTCATTTTTACTACAAGAGCTTGCAAGGGCGTTGTTACTATAAAGTGTCAGCGTAAAACAGAGGGAAAGAGAGAGCGCGTTGATCAGTTTCATGGTTTTTTCCTGTTTTGTGTTGAAAAAGCTACAATTGCTATTAAAACATAGACAGGGGGGAGTTGTGTAGGGGTGTTTGTTTTCGTCTTGTTGCTAATGTGTTGCTCTGGTTACGAGGCTCCCGCCTCGTAACGTAACTAGGTATAGTTATTGGTCTATTGTTGTTTACGAGCGCGAATATTGTGTAATCCAAAGAGCCATGTACCTACTAAAATACCAAGTATGACAGGAATCCCCGTCATCTTACCTTCACCAATCATAATAAATGCCGTACCTGGGCATGATGCAGTTAATGCCCAGCCAAGACCAAAAGCAACTGTGCCAAGTAGCAGGCGTTTTGAAAAGCGATCATGTGGATAGTCAATAGCTTCTTGTTTGATTAAGCTGCGTGCTTTGATGCGGCGGATAACCCATGTACCAATCATACCTGAGAGCATTGCCGTTGAGAGGACAATGGGTAAGGTAAAGTCTTCAAAAAGAAACATGCCTTTTTGTACATTGTAGTTGGTTGCACCAACGGATACGAGTAGAAAGCCGAATAAAAGACCGAGTATAATAGAGAAAATTTTTACGATATTAGTTTGCATTAAAGATGCCCTTTCTTAAGTAATGACTAATGATGGTTTGTAATAAATATTGATATTAGGAAAAGCTAAAGAGTAACCATGTCGTAGCGGTTGCAATAGCGAAGAAAAGGAGGGCGGCTAAAATGCTTGACCAGCGTAATAACGCACCACCTACTAAGGCATGACCTGTCGTACAGCCTCCAGCCATTCTTGCACCAAAGCCAAGTAATAGACCACCAATAAACAGTACCGCTATTTTGAGTTCATTACTGGCGGCATAGAGAAACTCGTCATATTCACCCATATCAAAGGTAAAATTGAATTCTTGTTTGAAAATAAGGACGTGAACGAGACCTCCAAGAGGAAGGCCAATCATAAAGAAAAGCTTATAAGGATCAATGTTGCCGAATAAGTTTTTTTTCTTTTGGACTTTGTCCACCATTGTGGCGTAGCCGAGTGAACATCCTGCACCTTGTCCAACAATGATAAAATGAAGAACGATCAGTGTGCCAATCAGTGAACCACCAATCCATGCTGCTAATGTAATATTTTCCATAAAACTCCCCTGTAATCGTTGTGTTAGTTGTATGACGTTATGTCATGTTAGCCCAGTCTAATAAAAGAATATTAGTATTTATTGATGCAGTGCATTTTGCATCAAAAAGCCTAGGTTGACAAATAAGAAATGTTTATGGATTAAGTATAAGTATTAAGAAATGCTAATGTGTTTTAATGTTAATCAAATGGGTTGTTTTACTATCGTTGTGCGTTAGATTTCATTATTATTTCTGTTTCTTCAGGGAGCTTATTTTATTAAGGAGCGTTTGGTGAAAGACCATTTTTTTAAGGATTGGGTTTATTACTTTGTTGTGTTGCTTTTCTTGCCTTCAATAGCCTCTTGTGCAGGGAATAGTATTCCTGAGGCTTTACCATCTGCTGTTATTATTCCAGAAGCTGTTTCTGCACCTATCTCTTTACCCTCTCTTCCTGCGCCTCTGCCACCGTTACCTTCTTATTCTTCAGAGCCTAGGTCTCCTGCCTCGCCTGTTTCCTCATCTACTGTTGCTTCGTCCTCTACCACATTGCCTCAATTACCTACAGAGCTTATATCTCCTATTGTTATTATTCCTAAATCATCATGGATGAATAAGCAGTTCCGCATAAACGCCCATGCTTTAGTACCCCATTCTAGGGCTATTCAGCGTATTACTATTCATCATACTGCAACATCTCAAGGTAAAAATACATCTGCAAGTTTAAGAGGAATGCAACGTTATCACCAACAGGAAAAAGGTTGGGTAGATATTGCTTATCATTATCTTATTGCTGCGGATGGTAAGATTTATGAGGGGCGGAATGCTGCTTATATTGGAAGTAGCTCAACGGCTTATCCGTTGGATAATAATCTCATGATTGCTTTAATTGGTAATTTTGAAAAGTATCCCCCTTCTGAGCAGGCAGTGTCAGCATTGAAAAACTTGGTGTTAAATCGTTTAGTTAATTATCAACTGAAGCCAACAGTTGTTTATACGCATGGAGAGCAAGCAGATACGTTATGTCCAGGACGCTATTTAAAAGATTGGTATGTAAATCAAGGTAAAGCAGCTATCTCTAAACGGTTTTATGTGCCTTTAGCGAGGCCTTGATATTTGATGGCTTCGCGATTTTTTGCTGGCTTTTAACACAATAGAGCTAAATAACGTGCTAGTATGAAAGCGTTAGATTCGTTATAGCCCCACCTCACAAAAGAGGGCTTTGTTGTTTATTGAGGAATTAAAAGGGCTGATATTATTGTTATGGATACTAAAAAACCACTGATATTTATTGTTGATGATGAGCCCATTTTTTTGGAATTGCTGGAAGGGTTGCTGCAGGATGATTACGAGGTACGTACTGCGAATTGTGGTATTGAAGCATTACAAAAAGTGCTTGAGGATCCCCTTCCTGATCTTATTTTTCTAGATTTAGTGATGCCTGATATTAGTGGCATTGTTGTTTGTCAGCAACTTAAGCAAAACCCACGGCTTGCGCATATTCCCGTACTCTTTTTTACCGCCAATAGTGACATTGAAGATGAGGTCAGTGGGTTTGAAGCAGGTGCTGTTGATTATATTCATAAGCCACTAAGTCCCCCTTTGTTATTAGCGCGTATGCGTACCCATCTTGAATTAAAAGCAGCGCATGAGGCAGTGAGTCAGCAAAAGGCTCAATTAGAGCAGTTGCTAGAAATACGTAGTAAGGAACTGGAGCAAGCACGATCACTGGCATTTAACTGGGTTGAAACGGTTGCTTCTAATAAGAGTGAGGAAAGAAGTCGTTTTTATCTTGATTCGCTCAAAGAAAACCTTGGTTTGCCTAATGGTGTTGATATTCAGCAGTTATTGCATCAGACAGCTCCCACTACAGAAAAGCAAGATTCTCTTGCAAATGAAGAACCTCCTAAGCGTGAATTAATCGAACAACAATTAGCCGTTATTCTTAACAGTAAAGGCTTTTTGATGGCGAGGCGGATGCGTGGTTTGTTGCGGTTTATTGTTGAGGAAACACTGGATGGTCATGCGAGTACATTAAAGGCGTTTACGATTGCTGTGGAAGTCTTTCAGCGGGATGAACGTTTTGACCCACAGCAAGATCCTTTAATTCGTGTACAAGCAGGTAATTTACGTAAACGGCTTGAGCGGTATTATTTAACGGATGGTCGACAGGATAATATTATTATTAATATTCCAAAAGGGAGTTATGGCGCTGTTTTTTCAACGCGAGATTAAAAATACTTGATATCTTATATTATGTAGCTTAATTGACTTCATAATGGTAAGAGTTATTGCAGCAATTCCCGTTTCAGTTACAAGTCGATATGGTTGCAACGAAGATTCAATAGCTTACGCTTAAAATTCAATTAATTCAGCTTATGAA
>CAYNGN010000314.1:0-3882 GCA_964396615.1 uncultured Thiothrix sp.
TTCGCTGATGTAGTTATTCATTTTAATACTGGAGTATTGTATATGCCTTGGAATGAACCAGGTGGGGACAAAGACCCCTGGAGTGGCAAAAAGAAAACCTCAAAAGGTAACCCAAGTGACAAGGTCACGGAGTTGTTCTCTGGCATGTCAGGTGGTGGCGATAATAAAAAATTGCTTTTTTTATTGCCACTTATTGCACTTGCTTTGTGGGTTTTTGCAGGTGTATACACTGTCAACGCGGGTGAGCGTGGGGTTGTACTACAATTTGGTAAGTTTAACGACATTACTGATCCTGGGTTGCATTGGATTCCTGTTCCCTTTAACGCAGTAGAGATTGTTGATATTAAGAGGATAAAAACGATTAAAGACCAAACTACAATGTTAACAAAAGATGAAAATATTGTGGATCTTGGTGTGGAAGTGCAATATCACGTTAGCGATCCTAAAGCATATTTATTTAATGTGCGTGCTGTTGATAATGAACGTGATCAAGGTAGCAGTGTTCTTTATCAAGTGATGCGTAGTGCAGTAAGAGAGGTTGTTGGATCACATGATATTGACCATACTATTCTGGGGGGGCGTGAAGAAATTGAACGTAAGACGAGTGAGTTAATGCAGACGATTCTTGATAAATACAAGACGGGGCTGACGATTAATAAGATGAACCTCACTTATGCTGAAGCACCTAAAGAAGTAAAAGATGCTTTTGATGATGCTAACCGAGCACGAGAAGATTTTGATCGTTTGAAAAATGAAGCAAAATCTTATGCGAATAAAGTCTTACCTTTAGCGCGTGGTCAAGCAGCACGTGTTGTAGCAGAGGCTAATGCTTATAAAGCACAAATTGTTTCAAAAGCTGAAGGTGATGCATCACGTTTTTCCAGCTTGGTTGCTGAATATAAAAAAGCGCCTAATGTGACACGAGAAAGACTGTATATTGATACTATGGAAGTTGTTCTTGCTAGTAGCAAGAAAGTAATGATGGATAATAAGGGAGGGAATAATGTTTTTTATCTCCCACTAAATACAAGCTCTTCTTCAGCAACACCACCTCCTCCATTACCCCCTCAAATTAAACAAAAAATGGATAGCGTGTCTAAGACATCTGAGCAATTACGCCAAAGTAGCCGTTTTAAACATGAGGCTACAACAGGCAGTGGATTAAGGGAAGGGCGTTAAGATGAAAGTAAAAATCACACAAAATATGCTTATAGCCATTGGTGTTGTGGCTTCTTTATTTTTTAGCTCTATTTATACGGTTGATGAACGTGAAACAGCGATTAAATTTAGATTTAAAGAAGTGGTTCAGACCGATATAAAACCAGGTTTACATTTTAAATGGCCAACGAATATTATTCATACCATAAAAAAATTCCCCTCGCAGATATTAACGTTACATGCAGATAAGCGTCGTATTCTTACAGGGGAAAAGAAGTATGTGTTAGTTGATTTTTTTGTTGAATGGCAAATTAAAGATACTAATAAATTTTACCTTGCAACACGAGGTAATCTCAGTGAAGCCAATCGCCTGCTTACTCCCATTATGACGGCAGGGCTACGTAGTGAATTTGGACGGCGCACAATTAAAGAAGCTATGTCTGATCAGCGCGGAAAAATCATGCAAGGTTTATTTGATAAATCAACGGTAACCGCCGAAAAGCTGGGGATTAGAGTGGTTGATGTGCGGGTAAGCCGTATTGATTTTCCTGATACGATCAGTGAATCTGTTTTCCTACGTATGCGTTCTGAACGTAACCGAGTAGCAACCGATTTCCGCTCGCGCGGTAAAGAGGAAGCAGAAAAAATTAAGGCAACCGCTGATAAAGAAGCGACAATTATTAAAGCAATAGCTTATAAGGAGTCTGAGGAGCTTCGTGGTCAAGGAGATGGCCTAGCAGCCAATATTTATGCTAAGGCTTATCAACAAGATGCAGAGTTCTATTCTTTCTATCGTAGTTTAGAAGCTTATCGAAACTCATTCGGTAAGAAAGGTGATGTGATGATATTAGAACCAAATTCTGAATTCTTTAAGTTCTTTAAACAGAAAAGACAAGCTGTGCAACAGTGAGTGTTAACTGGCATGATTTATTGAATGCAATTGCCCTCGTGATGATTATCGAGGGTTTATTGCCTTTTGTAAGTCCTGATACCTTAAAGAGAAGTTATCAGACTATCTTAGAATTACCCGAGAATACCTTAAGGATGATTGGTTTAGTGAGTATTTTGTTGGGTTTATTTGTTTTATTTATTCACTAAAGGCATAAGGTGTATGTCAGAAAATAATTACTGGTTATTACCAGAAGGTATTACTGAGGCGTTGCCACAAGATGCCCAAGCCCTTGAGTCATTGCGAAGGAAGCTGCTTGATCTCTATGCGTGCTGGGGTTATCAGTTAGTGATGCCTCCTTTAGTTGAGTTTATTGAGTCCTTATCTGCTGGAACGGGGGGTGAGCTTGACTTACAAACCTTTAAATTAACGGATCAAGAAAGTGGTCGTTTAATGGGTATTAGAGCGGATATTACGCCGCAAGTTGCAAGAATTGATGCACACCAAATGCGAGTGGATCATCCCAATCGTCTTTGCTATGCAGGTGCTGTTTTGCGTACTCGTGGCAATCATGCCAATGCTGGGTCACGTTCCCCAATTCAGATTGGTGCTGAACTCTTTGGGCACTCAGGTCTTGACAGTGATCTTGAAGTTATATCGTTGGCTATAGAAACGGTTCAGCATTGTCGTGTTGGTAATATTGTCTTGGATTTAGGCCATGTCGGCGTATTTTCGCGTGTGTGTCAACAGTTGGAATTTTCCGCACAAGATGAGTATGTTTTTTCTGATATGTTATCCAGAAAATCGATGCCTGAGATAGAACAGTGGATTGACAAAAAATCATTTAATTCAGCAGATGCCGCAATACTACGTCAGCTTCCCGAATTAAATGGTTCGATCGATATATTAGCTGATGCAAAAGGTCTATTTTCGACCATGAGCAGTGAAATACAGGAAACCTTAACCTATTTACAGAAGCTATGTACTCAATTACAGACACATTTTCCTCACTTAGTGATTCATCTTGATCTTGCGGAATTGCGCGGTTATAGCTATCACACAGGGGTGGTGTTTCAATTGTATTCGCAAGGCATTAAGCGTGAGGTGATTCGTGGCGGACGTTATGATGGTATTGGTAAAATGTTTGGTAATGCGCGTCCAGCAACAGGTTTTTCAACCAACTTGCGTCTTTTGTCACGCTTGAGTTGTGATGAAGAGCAGATAAGCGATACTGAGACTATTGCGGCACCTACAGAATATGATTCTGCATTAATGAAGCTTATTAATAATTTACGGAGTGAGGGGCATCGTGTGATTCGCCAACTAGAAAACGGTGAACATAAGGGTGCTAGCCAAATCCAATGCAATAAACAAATAGTCAAGCAAGATAGTGTTTGGATTGTTAAAGAACTTAATGAAGAGGGAAGATCAGATGGGTAAATTTGTCGTCGTACTAGGAACTCAATGGGGTGATGAAGGAAAAGGAAAGATTGTTGACCTATTAACAGAGAATGCGGCGGCAGTAGCACGTTTTCAAGGTGGGCATAATGCAGGTCATACACTGGTTATTGATGGTAAGAAAACAGTTTTGCACCTTATTCCGTCAGGTGTGCTGCGTGAAAATACAGAGTGTATGATTGGTAATGGTGTGGTGTTAGCACCTGATGCATTACTTAAAGAAATGGATATGCTTGAGGCAGAAGGAATACCGGCGAAAAACCGCTTAAAGCTTTCTGAGGCTTGCCAACTTATTATGCCTTATCATGTTGCCTTGGATATGGCACGTGAAAAAGCACGTGGTAATAAAGCCATTGGCACAACAGGGCGAGGCATCG
>CAYNGN010000315.1:0-1915 GCA_964396615.1 uncultured Thiothrix sp.
CAAAACCCGTATCATATAAGGCTTTTCTGTTAAATTAATTTTTCATGAGTACTTACATGCCTTGAGCAGTGTTGTTCAGCGATTCAATCCTCAACAGTATTTTCACTGCTTACATTCTTAGGAACGTGTATGGAATAAATTTCACAATTATAACTGTACGTTGCCTTAGTTACATTTATTCAATTCATGCTATCTTTAGTCCTACTTTTGCTTTTTTTCTTTGTTGGATGGATCTATAGAGAGTCAGATAATTGTATTCACAACACGAAGTAAGTCATCTGGCTTACTGGGTTCGTAAGCGTGAATCTAATTATTTGAACCTCTATATCACAGGGTTATAACAAATAATGGATGATAATGTACGCCGTCCTTTAAAGGTACGCAGCAGTGGTTTAGCGCAAAAATCAGCCGCTTTTTTAAGTAAAAAAAACATCACCCCCAATCAAATTTCTATTGCCAGTATTTTCTTTGCTGCACTGGCTGCGGCCTGTTTTTTATTATTGGCTACAAGCAACAATCAAGCACACGGGCAGGCTTGGTGGTTACTCATCATCGCAGCTTTGGCAATTCAAGGGCGCTTATTATGCAATTTATTGGATGGCATGGTCGCCGTTGAAGGTGGTAAAAGTACGCCATCAGGCGAGCTATTTAATGATATTCCCGATCGTATTGCTGATCCATTGTTATTAGTCAGCGCAGGCTACGCGATTAGTGTCGTCAGCTGGGGGGCTGACCTCGGCTGGTGTGCAGGTTTATTGGCGGTAATGACCGCCTATATCCGCACCCTCAGTTCCAGCATTGGCGCACCCATTAGTTTTCAAGGGCCTATGGCAAAACAACACCGTATGGCATTGCTAACGATAGCTTGTCTCATCACTGCGCTAGAAACAACATTTTGGCACAGCGATTACAGCCTGTTCTTAGCACTATTAATCATTGTCATTGGCAGTATTATCACCAGTATTCGTCGTGCGATGAGTGCATATCAGTCTTTAGAATCCTAACGCAGAGTCATATCAACCATGTTTTCTATCCCTCAGCATTCACTTTATGCCATGCTTGGCATATTCATGCTTTTATTGCTTGCCTCTTTGAGTATTTTGTTACTAATAAAAAAGGATCCAACCAAAGACTATACTGAATTAAAACAACGTACCCTTTCTTGGTGGTGGATGATTGGCATCTTATTTTCATGTCTGCTGATCAGTAAAAATACCGCTATTGCTCTCTTTGGCTTTATCAGTTTTTTGTCGCTTAAAGAATTTTTTTCCATTGTCCCCACACGACATGCTGATCGCCGTGTCGTCTTTTTAGCCTATCTGTCCGTCCCCCTGCAATATTACTGGGTAGGAATTGAATGGTATGGCATGTTTTTAGTATTTATTCCTATTTACATCTTTTTATTATTGCCTACCCGCATGGTATTAATTGGTGAAACAAAAGGCTTTATTCACTCTGCTGGGGTTACTTATTGGGCGGTCATGCTCACGGTTTTTTGCTTGAGTCATATTGCCTATTTACTTGTATTACCCGTCAAAAATGTTGATGCGGGTGGCATGGGCTTAGTCATTTTCTTACTCTTTATGACACAGTTTAATGATGTATCCCAATATGTTTGGGGTAAGACATTGGGTAAAAGAGCCATTATTCCTAAAGTCAGCCCCAATAAAACATGGGAAGGTTTTTTAGGCGGTATCATTAGCATTACCTTAATCGCTGGAGTTATTGCTCCATTATTAACGCCTTTAGATGTTTATTATGGTTTATTGGCAGGATTAATTATTGGTGTATCAGGCTTTATGGGCGATGTGGTTATTTCATCTGTTAAGCGTGATTTAGAAATAAAAGACAGTGGTAACCTGATTCCTGGTCATGGGGGGATTTTAGATCGTTTTGATAGCTTGATTTTTACCGC
>CAYNGN010000315.1:1932-3870 GCA_964396615.1 uncultured Thiothrix sp.
ATATTTACTATGTTCAGTACTAAGGAACAAAAATTAAATAACATGAATAATTCCATTTTAGTAGGTATATTAAACAACATGCTAAACAGAATACTAAAAATACTTTTCTTTGCTCTGCTTATTCGTCCGCTGGTGTTTATTATTCTTGGTTTAAATATACGTGGAAAAAATAATCTCCCGCTTAAAGGACCTGCCGTTATTGTTGCTAATCATAATAGTCATCTTGATACGATGGTATTAATGAGTCTTTATCCCTTATCGAAACTACATAAAATACGTCCTGTTGCCGCAGCAGATTATTTTTTATCAAACCGTTTTTTAGCATGGTTTTCGTCAGCCTGTGTTGGCATTATTCCTTTAGAAAGAAAGGCTGGCGCAGATAAAAGTAACTTATTTAAGCCTTGTCATCAAGCATTAGATAATGGCGATATTGTGATTCTTTTCCCTGAAGGTACACGCGGTAATCCTGAAGAAATAAGTGAGATCAAAAAGGGCGTTTTTCATCTGCTTAACCAACGTAACGATACCCAAATAACCCCTGCGATTATGCACGGTTTAGGTAAAGCATTACCCCGCGGCGAAGCATTATTTGTCCCGTTTAATTGTGATGTGATTATTGGAAAAACGTTGCCACCCTTAACGACTGCTGACAAGCTAGTGAGTGATTTATCACAAATATTTAATACGTTACTCAACTATTGTGTAACACGACACGAGCCTTAATCAAACACCCCAAAAGGATCCATATGTTTCCTTGGATCCGTCCCCATCGCGCGCTCCATGATTTTTTGCCCTTCATTCGTTGTTTGTTGCAATGTTCCCATTTGGGTAAAGCCTGGTATAGTGCTTTTTAGCTGTTGAATTTCCTGACGAATTATTTTTATTTCTGTATTTATCATTTTTAATTCAGGCACAATGGCATTTGTTGCATGATAAATTGAAAAACCTAAAAAGCTAATCGAAAGTGATAATAAAACATAGCCTATTATTTTAGTCATACTTTTTCCTTAGGAACGTGCATGGAATAAACTGCACCATTACAACGACGAATTTTTGTTGCTGATTGGATTGTCACAAGAGACGCATCATTATTCTACGCAATGATGGATGAAATTCAAGCATTGCAGTACTTCCATTGCTTAGCCAAAAACACAGTGTTCCATAAGCATCTGATTTGCAATACCGTTGCAGAAAGCGATGGGTCAAGTTGGCTTGTTTCTACAGCATAGTCGAGTTGTTGTTTACCCCGAAATAGCCAACGCATTAAATCGTATTGCAGGCATCAAGACAGACTTCGACCAGTTCCAATGCTGCGTATCACCAATAGCCGCAATATTATTTAGCAGGGTATAAAAATTGCCTGCAACCGTAATACCACGCACCGCTTGTACACGCTCTCCATCACGGCATAAATAACCTGACGCGCCTAAACTAAAATCACCTGAAATTGGATTTGCTCCTGAGTGTAAACCTGCTAAGTGCGTAATTTCAATAAACTCACCTGCGTGCAAGTTTGCCATGCTCGTATCACCTGCAGCAATTTCTCGTTGATGCATACTCACTGCCAATGCAGATTTAGCGCCCCGAGTCGCATTAGCCGTATTCTCAACACCATAGAAACGAGCGGTAACACTGTTATGCAATAACGTTTCTAATACACCGTTATTGATCAGCACATTTCGTTGTGTCGGGCTGCCTTCGGCATCAAAGGTTTTATAGCTTGAGCCTTCTTGCAATAACGGATTATCAAAGACCTGTAGGCGGGCATCGGCAACCACTTTACCCAGCGAATCACGCCAAGGATTAATGCCTTCTTTCGCCCATTTACCCGAAAAAACGGCGGAGAAAACACCCAACAAACTACTCTGACATTCTTGATCAAAAATAACATCATAATGCTTTGAAGCAACGGGCTTGCCATCCAACATGGAGATACAT
>CAYNGN010000316.1:0-315 GCA_964396615.1 uncultured Thiothrix sp.
AAATTGCTCGGCAGCTTTTTTCTCGCCTGTTTTCCATTTGCCTTTAATAAATTGCACGACTAAAACCTTCATCCCCCAGCCTGCGGAACGAAACACCATACCAAAACCACTGGATGATTTACCCTTGCCTTCGCCAGTATGAACCAGAACCGTGCCTTGTCTATTTTCGCGTTTTTTCATGAAGGTTTATTCTCTTTGTTTGGTACGAAATAAATTGGCAGCGACAATGGGTGCTGAGGCAAAATACCAATGCACATACGAAGCATGAAGGTTATGCAAAATAAAACCTTCATAACAACGTGACAAGCTATACGC
>CAYNGN010000316.1:325-3845 GCA_964396615.1 uncultured Thiothrix sp.
GATGGAACTTATGACCCTTCTCACATTAAGGGTGTTGATGATGATCTTCGCGTTTTGAATGATGGTATTCATGACCTTTAAGACCCGTGGCGGTATCTTCACGATAACCCAAGGCAGCCAAGCGGTCTTGCATAGTACAACTAATGGGTAAAATCTCGGCCATTGTGCAACGTTTACCCTCTTTGTCGATGAGCGCCTGACCTAACATCATCATGCCACCACATTCTGCTAAACAGGGAGTGCCTTGTTTAATATGCTGTGCAAGTGATGTCCATGTTGCAGACTGACTGAGTGCATCCATATGGAGTTCAGGATAGCCACCGGGTAGCCAAATCGCATCAATAAAGTCAGGAATGGTATCACCTGAAATGGGGGAGAAAAAGTGTAAACTTACCCCTTGTGCCTCTAGCCAATCGAGATTATTTTGATAGATAAAACAACACGATGAATCCCTCGCAATAGCAATCTGTTTGCCTTGTAGTAACGGGGCTTCTGCGTGTACATTTGTTGGCAAAGGCAGGTTTGCTAACGCTGAACTACAACGCTCCATCAATGCTATATCGGCATGGAATGCCTGCATAAAATCAGGCACACGATGTTCTTCAGGCATTTGTAAACCTAAGTGACGCTCAGGCATCGTTGGCGCGTCTTTTTGCATCCATGCAATCAGTGGTGGCAATTGATATTCATCCAAAAACTCACGAATGATTTTCGCATGATTTTCACTGCCTAAACGATTAGCAATAATGCCGCTGATATGAAAGTTTTGTGCTTCAGCCTCAGCAACAAAGCCTTTAACTAAAGGCACAATAGAACCACTCATGCCTTTTGCATCAACCACTAACCATACTGATACACCTAATTCTTTTGCTAGATGTGCACCTGAACCCTTACCGCCCACACCACCACGGCCATCAAACAAGCCCATTACGCCTTCAATAACACCAAAATCGGTATCTTGGTGTTGCGTAAGTAGTTGGACACTTTGCTCGATACCAATCATATTGGTATCGAGGTTATAGCTGGTTTTGTGGGTGACGGCTTTATGCCACATGGGATCAAGAAAATCAGGGCCTGTTTTAAAACTACGTACGGTTTTTCCTTGTTGCTGGAGATATTGTAAAACCGCCAGCGTTACTGACGTTTTGCCACAGCCAGATTGTGTGCCTGCAATGAGGATGGTTTGCATTGTTTTCATGACTAATCAAACACCTTGTTACTTAGCACTTTAAAACGGTTTAATAAGAACGCCGTGAGTACACCGAGTACAACCCAAAAGATAACGTTAGCAATGGCCGTCATCCACATAAAGGCACGTGATAGTTCTTCGGGGGCGAGGCTACCATGATGGGTAGGCACAGGCGCGCCAACGATATGAGGTATAACCAGTAAAAGCAACCCTACGCCTTTTAATACCATCGACTTGGCAAAGACTAAGAGTGCTAAACCTGCAATCGTGGCAATCACGGTTGATACCCACCACAGTTGCCGATGTTCAATCGCGGCGGCTTCTGTACCAGGTAACTCAGGCACTAAACCTAAAGAGGGCGAGACAAAGAAAGCAAGATATCCTGCAATACCCCACAACAAACCTGTACGCGCATTGCCTTTACCATAAAAAGTCATTGCAGCGGCGAGTAATAATGCAAAGGTAATCCCTGTTAATACACTGGCTAATAAGGTATATAAAGTACGCTCTGAGAAACCTGCAAAGCCTGAATCCTCAGCCTGTGAAGCATGTTCATGATCGCTGTGACTATGTGCTTCATCGTGAGCTGCTATGTGGTCATTATGAGCATGATGATCAGCGCTTTGAGTATGGAGATGGTCATTAGCATGGCTAGGTTCTTGCTTATGCTGATCCTCTATCGCCTCTTTTATCACTTCTTTTGTTGCGGGAGGATCCGCTTCACTTAACAGTTCTCTGGCTGTGTTTTCATAGCTTTCAGCTTCGATAATAATCGGCACGGTTAAAATCTGCTCCGCCACTGAAAATAATACGCCCGACACAATACCTGCGACCAAGGCAGCGACTATCATTAATCTAAACATAAATAAGAACTAATTAATGGCAAGGAAAAGAAGCAGAGTGACGTACATCATGCGTTGCATTATGGATAACATCATCACTTCCCATCGCAAAACCAACACCATAAAGCATCACTAAACCCAATAGGGCAACACTTAGTGCGGGGATAAAACGATCAGCGAAAGATGTTTGTACAGAAAAGCGTGATGGAGCATAACTAATGGGCTGTTGCATGGTCATTTATTCCTAATCTAGTAAAGTAAAGAGTGGTGTAAATGTCGTAATGCTTGCAAATAATGGGCAAAGGTGTGAGAAGCTCTGTCTACCACCTTTATTGACACTGATACCGCCCATCGCAATACATTTACGTCGTTAAACTATGAAAATTAAGTAAAAGTCTAGTATCGGGCTTATGGGTTTTATCCATCTACCGTTGCGAGGGCAGCGCTGGACTCGGTAGTTATGACTACATGAACCAGCTTCCTAATACATGTTCCTCGTGCTATGCATACATATGATACATAATTGGCAATAGCAGGAATATATACTCTTTTGTCAAAAGAAACTTTTAGGGTTCGCATTCTTCCCTTTTCTTACTGGCTTGTCAATGAGCAATAAGAATCGTGTGTTTGACCACCCTCCAAACTCGCGGAACTTGCTACGCCAAATACATAAATATTATTTATAATTAAAATTAAAACTTGACAATATAAGAACATTAGAATATTCTAATGCGCATAGACCACTAACAGGTCAAACCTAATAAGCCCAACGGAGAATAATAATGAAACTTTCTACAATCACATTCGCTGCTTTAATCGCTCTTTCTACAACTGCATCTGCTGACTGGATGGATGGAATGAGTAATGGTAATGCTGCTGGAAACGCACAAGGTGTTTCATCTGTCGCAAGCAAAGGTAATTCTAAAGCTGAAGGTGCTGGAAAAGGTACTCTTAATTCATGGGGAACAGGTAAAGGTGACGCAGACGGTGAAGTAGACTTCGCTATTACTTTCAAAGGTAAAGGTCGCACTAACATGGATACAAAAATGGCTGCTGACGGAAATGCTGATTCAAGTGTAAACGGTCTGGCTGATTGGACTGGCGAAGGCAACGGTAAAGGCTCTACAGCCGCTAACGCTGTAGGAAGCAATAAAACAAATGGCGTAGGCGCAGTTCCTTTCGCTAATGGTAAAATGCCTTCATTCGTACCCAACAAATAATTTCAAACGAACGAAAGCAACAAGAAATAATAATAATAACGAGTACGAATATGTGTGACTTTACAAGCCTACTGAATTAAGTAGGCTTTTTTTTGTTGAAAAATACCGTAGGACTTCTTATTCTTAAGCCTATTCCTAGCGTTGTTTCTAAAAGAGGGCTTAATGACCATCGCCACCCCAAAAAACCGCTGGACACGTGACTTACATCGTTTTTTAGCATTGAAAAGCCAGTTCCTACTGTCAGGAAATACTAAAGATTTACATATTCG
>CAYNGN010000317.1:0-3844 GCA_964396615.1 uncultured Thiothrix sp.
ATAGAAGGCTATCGCAATTTTTGTAATAAAATCTGGAATGCGACCCGCTATGTATTAATGCAAACCGAAGGCAAAGACGTTGGTTTAGTCGCAGAAGCTGAATTGGATTTATCGTTAGCGGATAAATGGATACATTCACAACTCAATTTATTTGTGGCTGACATCAGTGAACATATTGATAACTACCGTTTTGATCTTGCTGCGAAAAGTATCTATGAATTTACATGGAATCAATATTGTGATTGGTATTTAGAACTGAGCAAACCCATTTTATTCTCTGATGACAGCACCGATGCTGAGAAGCGAGGTACACGCCATACCTTAATTCATGTTTTAGAAACGTTACTACGGGTCATGCATCCCTTTATGCCTTTTCTCAGTGAAGACATTTGGCAAACACTCAAACCCTTAAGCGGTAAAACAGGGGATACGCTGATGTTGGAGCGTTACCCTGAGCAAGATAAAAGCCAGTTAAATCCTACGGCTACCGATGATCTAGAATGGGTAAAACGTTTTATTTTGGGGATACGCCGTATTCGTGCAGAAATGGATTTAAAACCCAGTTTAGCACTTACTATTCTTATTCAAGATGGTTCTGCAAGTGACCAACAGCGTTATGACACCAATCAAGCCTTTATAAAAGCGTTGGCAAAGCTTGAAACGGTGACATGGTTAGAGCAGGGGGCGGTTGCACCTGAATCAGCGACCGCATTAGTGGGGGAAATGAAAATACTGATTCCCCTTGCGGGCATTATTGATAAAGCCGCTGAAACAGCACGACTGACTAAAGAGATTGAAAAAGCAGAAAAAAACCAGCAAGGCTTACAAGCCCGTTTAAGTAATCCTAAGTTTGTTGATAAAGCCCCTGCTAAAGTCGTTGGGCAAGTCAAACAACAGGCTGAACGTGTTGCGCTTGAGCTTGATCAGCTTAAAATACAGCGTGATAAAATAGCTCAACTTTAGCCCTGTTACTTACATTTTTTGAGCAGAAACTTTCTCTGTTCCACACGGTCTGTCTGTCAGTACACTGCTGATAGGTGGGCCTGTGTTAGCATAAACTTACCTATTAAAAAAAATAATAAATAAAGAATCTAAGAGTTTATGTCATTGCTTACTATAGCTATTATTATCATTATTGGTTTGTTAGTCTTTATGGCTGTTACTGCCTATTATCTAAAGAAAAAGAACGCTAAAGATGTTTTTGAGCAATCGACACTATGTTTGCAAAAATCGCTTGGTATTGTTAACGATGCCGTCGTTATTGTGAGTACTTCTGAAATGATTCAATATGTTAATAAAAATGCTGAAGAGTTACTGTATTGTGAGCAACGTAGTGTATTAGGGAAAAATTTCTGGAGTTTATATTCCTTATTAGATCATCGAACAAAACAACGAGTCGATTATTTGCTTGATGGATTGACGAAGCCATGTGCAGGAGACTTTTTTTTAGTCCTACAAAATAAGAAAAAAATTCTGACGCATATTACAATCCATCCTATTGATTTTTCAGGTAATACTGATGAAAAGCAGAGCTATGCATTGGTGATTAAAGACAGGAGTGAGCAAGACTCGTTAACATCACGGCTTAATTATTTAGAAAATTATGACCAAGTAACGGCATTACCTAACCGACGTTCTATTGAAGTAAAATTACATCATGCCTTAGGTGATTCGCGTAAACATGGCGCTCAGCATGTTTTTTGTTATATCTCATTAGATAAAACAAAAAATATTTCTGATCTAGCAGGTCATAGTGCGGTAGAAGCATTGATTGTACAAATTGCGAAACATTTAAAAACCTTTAAAACCACTAAACATGATGTATTAGCGCGGGTGAGCAGTGAAGAATTTGCTATTCTTTATCGTGAAACAAATCCAAGTTTAGTGGCGAAACATATTAACCGTTTGCGAAAAAGTATTAGTGAGCTTGAATTTACATGGCAGGAAACAGAATATCCCATATCCGCAAGCATTGGTCTTTTATTAATCAATGCAAAAAATGCCGGTGCAACGGCAACGGCTATTCTTTCTGATGCTGATATTGCCAGCCGTATTGCCCGTTCTCAAGGGGGAAACCGTGTCTCTTTATTTAAGCCAAATGACCCTGCCGTACTTGCACGTAAAGGCAATCTTATTTGGGTTAGGCGGATTAAACAGGCGTTGGAACAAAATCGTTTTCGTCTATTTTCGCAGCCGATTCACCCCATTGCTTTTAATACCAATGATATGCCTTTTTTTCATTATGAAACATTGATTCGTCTGTTTGATGATGAAGGTAACCCCATTCCGCCTGATCATTTTTTACCTGCCGCTGAAGAGCAGGGAATGATGTTGGATATTGATAAATGGGTGGTACATGAAGCGTTTAGAAATCTCAAACTGATTAAGCAAACCTCACCATTACCTGTTTTTTCGATTAATCTGTCGGGGCAAAGTGTTAATGAAACGGTCTTTCTTGATTTTATTTTACGTGAAATAAAAACAATGGACATTAATCCACAAATGATTTGTTTTGAATTAACCGAATCTGTTGCGGTGAACTCATTAGATACAGCCATGCAGTTTATGAACACACTGAAAGCGCTGGGGTGTAGTTTTTCATTAGATGATTTTGGTACAGGAGTGAGTTCATACGCCTATTTACGTCAATTGCCGATTAACTATCTTAAGATTGATGGTGTCTTTATCAAGGATATTGTTACGGATGAAATTTCACAAGAAATGGTGCGTTCGATCAAGCAAATTGGTCATGTAATGGGTTTGGAAATTATTGCTGAATATGTAGAAAATGATGAGATCATTGAAGTATTGAATGAAATTGGTATTGATTATGGGCAAGGCTATGGCATATCGCGTCCCATGCCGATTGATGAAGTCGTCGCGACACATCAGCAGATTGAAGTGGTGGTTTAAATATTATAGATGCTCAGATAATTATGTTCATGCTTACGCACCCAGCCAGTCATGTGGATTCTAATCTGTGAACTCAATTAACAGCTTTACTTTATACAGTTATAAGCCAGATGTTTGAGATCATCCAAAAAACGCATTATTTGTCACCTTTCCAGCATCTACACACATTCATTAGGTAGAGACGCGATTTATCGCGTCTTCTAATCTAAGAGTCATCACATAGAGCCATTCCATTTAAATGCTGAATCTCCGCCAACGCCTCTTTAGCAGCAGTAAATCGGTCACGAATCGTTTGCCATAAGTCTTTTAGCTCAAACTTCTTCAGGCATTCATGAAAGGTCATATTATCTTTTTTTGCCAATAGCTTGACGTTTTGTTCCATTTGCATACAATCGGCAACAGCTTCTTGATAGGCTGCTTGTCGTCGTTCCGATTCACGTAAGGGACGAGGCTCAGTCGATGCAGTGCTTCCTGCTGTACAAGGTATATCCAGCTGATTATTATTCAAGCGTTCTAATAAGTTCGTCAAATAGGCAATGGGGTTTTTAACGGGATTGCTGGTATTACGCAAGCGCTTGGTGAGCATATCTAACAGCAGTTGTGCGTTGTCATTATCAACACGTTGTAACAGCTTTTTCACATCATAACATTGGTCTTGATTGAGTTGTGGCGGAAAACGTAATGCGGTGCTATTACTCACAGTCTTGTTGTCTTCAGTGAGGCTTTTAGTAGGAGGCGTGGTTACAATGCATTGATTAGGCTTCGGTTTTTCAGTGTTGTTATTACTATTATCGTTAGGCGTAGGCGTTTCTGCTTCAATAACCGCCTCAATGATTGGTTTATTGGTTGCTGCTGTGACAGGTGTTTCTACGGCTTGTTTTGCTTTCTGTTGGAGTGCTTTTGTTATTAAGCGCTCAACCGTTTTTTCTAG
>CAYNGN010000318.1:0-3832 GCA_964396615.1 uncultured Thiothrix sp.
CAACCCACCGCGATTGATACCCCTAATACACGACAAGGCCAATTACGTTCAGGTGACTTTGCCCCGTTAAAAGGCACACAAACCGAAGCTGAAGCCATTATTACTATTTTACAAAAAACCAATGTGCGTCATTACTATACGCAAGGCGATGCCACTGAAGGTAATTTGCTCGCCATTAAACAACCCAACATCTTACACATTGCCACGCATGGCTTTTTTGATGTTGATAAACCCAACCCAATGTTGCAATCAGGTTTAGTATTTGCAGGGGCAAATATCAGCGTTAAAAACGGCACAGATGAAGGCATTGTTACCGCATTGGATTTATCAGGGCTGGATCTTAAAGGCACGGATTTAGTGGTATTGTCTGCTTGTGAAACGGGCAAAGTTGACCCGAATAATACCAATGGTGTGAGCGGTTTAACCAAAGCCTTTATTCAAGCTGGGGCAAAAGATGTGGTGATGAGCTTATGGCAAGTTTCCGATACCGAAACGGCTAACTTAATGCAATCCTTCTATCAAGCAGGTAAAGACAATAACGGGCAGTATGCCGATGCGTTAAAACAAAGCAAACTGGCAATGATTAAACAGGGTTTGCATCCGTATTATTGGGCAGCGTTTTTGTTGCATGGGTTGTAAGCAACATAGCCTCACTAGCAAGATATAATGCACATTCTGCGCACAGGAGGCACGCTTTATGCTTATTATGTGTATTGTGGAGGATGATAATCATTATATTGTTAAAGGTAAATCGGCATCATTAGGTGAGCGCATCAGTGAATGGATCGGTGCATCTCTCGGTATTGCATTTGATTTACCGATTCCTGACTTCACTATTGTTCAAGCATCATTAGCTTTACTCCGTTTGCATGGTGAAGAAGCGTTATCTGACTTGGGAGATGAACCTGCTTTTGCCTCAAAACGCATATTCTCTAGTCATGAACTGCGCTATGAACATATAAAACAGATAGATAAGACGCTTCAACAAGATATTTTTCTCTTTGATGCATGGGTACGCAATGGTGATCGTAGTTTGACGGAAAACGGCGGAAATCCAAATCTATTATGGTGTGAAAAAGAAGTATATGGCATTATTTAATCAACAAGAAAATTATCAACAACTTCATAACGATGCACACGGTAAAATCTGGGCGAAGTTAAGACAATGAAACAACCCTGTAAATACAATATTATCCGCTTTCAACCCTATGCAGAAACCCAAGAGTTTGCCAATATAGGCATCGTTTTATATGCGCCAACAACAAAAACCTTTGTTTTTAAATTATTGCCACCACGACAACATGGACGCATTACACGTTTTTTTGATACGCTTGATAAACGTATTTTTCAGGATGCGGTAACACTTATTCATGAAGAACTAACTCGCATCCAAACAATGCTTCCCACATTTACCCGTCCAGATGCCTTGTATAATGGCTTGGTGCAACCGCGTGAGGATATTGTTTACTACAGTGAGCATTACACACGTTTCACCAAAAATCCTGTTGCGACAATGGCAGAACGTTTTGAATACTATGTGCAGCATCGCTTTACTCAGCAAAAAGGTCATGAGAAACGCATGCAGGAACGTATTACTCAACTACTACAAACACATAATCTTGCACAACATTTTAAACAACAAAAAATCGGTAATAAGCATTACGAAGTCCATTTTCCTTTTGTAACAAACAAAAAAATAAAGGAAAAAATAGCCATTATTAAACCGATTCATTTTAGACACACAGACTCAAAAAAGCTGATGAATCATGGTATTCACTGGATAGGGACAATGAATCAGCTTTTCAGGTATCAACTTGCCACCCCCGAACGAACCTTATTTAGCTATAAAGCACCTGATACAACAGAAGGGCTGTTATTTGATGCCTTTGAGGATATTAAGACACAAATTGAAGATCGTGGTATCCAGTTGTTATCTATTGATCATCAAGATGAAACGCTTGCTTTTGTGCGACGTGTTACGGGATAAATGATCCTTTGCTGGGTTCGGCAATGAGTTCATCGAAAGTCGATGACAGCCGTATTATTGGGCGGCGTTTGTATTGAATAGGTTGTAATATAAGCAACAAAACAATGAAATCATCTCCTTAAACTTATCTTGATTTCAGTGGTTTTTTTGTCAACACACCTTTACGATATTTGTTTAATAAATACTAACATATCATCACATTTAAATATTGCATTTAATAAGTGTATACTATAATCTTATTATTAATTAGATTTAAATCTAATATATTTTAATAATTATGGATGATAAAAAAATGGTAACAAATCAAGTTATGCGAGTAAGAATATATAAGGATTTACCTTTTGAGGGTGACTTAAATGTGGGTCACAAAACGGGGGATGTTGATGTTAATCAGTTGCTTAAGATGGGTAACTATATGCGAGCTATCAAGGGTAAAAAGCAACTTAATTCCGTGCAATTATTAAAATACACTATTTTAAAAGAATTTTGTGAGGCGGTGCGTGAAGAGGTTGATAACGGCGAGTATGCTTATTTTGAGGTACATAAGGATTTAATTAGAAGCACAGGTCGGGGACGTAATTCGACAACCTACGCTTTTTTACCCATAGCACTTAAAATGGCAGGGTTATTAGATGTTGCCTTTGAAGCAAGGTTGTATCGCATTTTTATCGAAGATCGCCTACTCAAACTTCGTGATGATGGCGGTAATAACTTTAAAAAACTCAATAAACACATAGATTTGTACCTTGGTGGTCGTGAAGGTAAAAGCAGTAATCGAGGTTGTTATATTCAAAGTGCCAAATTATTACGCGAAAAAATATTTGAAAACCCTGAACATCGTTTTCCAGATGTGTGGAATAGTGAGTATGCCACATCTGATAAGTTGGCATTGCGTGAGGACTATGAGAATAAGTTATGCACGGTGTTGCAATTTGGCTTAGTGAATGATTTTGAGCATTTGAAGGTATTAATTGCAAAATTGTAAGGGGGCATTCATTTATTCAAGCCCATTTCGTCCCGTACCCGTCGATAGATATGCATCACGGCTATCTCAAAATCAATTGATTCTAAACGGAAACAATCCTCTGCACCGTACAGGGTTAATGCCCATGTTTGTGAGCGTCGAAAAACACGTACCAAAGGTTCATCTTGCGACACGACAACGTATTCCATCAAGCTAGGAATTTGACGATAGTTATCAAATTTTTCTTTTAAATCGACCCGTTGGGTTGACGGTGATAGCACTTCAACAATAAATAATGGGTTGGTTCGTGTGTAAGGATCGCCTGTATTTTCCTCACAAGAAGCCATAATGTCAGGATAGTAAGCAAAATCATCCCCCGCATACTCCCCAATGACTTTCATATCCGATTGCCAAACGCGACATTCATTCGGCAAATGATTATCAATAGCGGAGCAAAATGTAGTGGCTATCGTATTATGCCGCTCACTTGCGCCTGCCATTGCATACACTTGACCTGCAATATATTCACTTTTTGTTTTTGCCTCACGCTCAACAGCCAAATAGTCTGCCAAGCTATACTGTGCCTGTTGCTTTATCGAAGTCATCGCTTATCTCCATCGGTTAGTTTGTCACTCTGTTTATCAAAGAGGTCTTTGAGTTTACCCATAAAAGCGCCCCCATTGAAGATCTTTTGCATACTAGGCAAGCCAACGAGGGAGTTGGTTATTTTTTATATTGGACAGTATGATTTATTTTATATACGCTCTAAGCGCCTCATTATAAGGCAAATAAGGTTAGCGTCGTTAAAAATACCCTTAGGCAATATACAGGGAAAAAAATGAAACAAGTTTTTCGATTGATCGTGATTGGGTTATGGCTGG
>CAYNGN010000319.1:0-3827 GCA_964396615.1 uncultured Thiothrix sp.
TTGGTGGGTGAAGGGCCAAGATTTAAGCCCGAAGTTCGTATTACACAGGATCAAATAACCAATGGTAGCTTGAGTCTCAAACAAATTCGTAAAGCAGGACTTCTTGTTTTTACCACCCCTTTTAACAAAGAAGATGGTCATGGTGATGGGCCGCATGATCCGACCGTTGCAGATAATCGTTCGGCTTATAAAGGCAATCGTCCAACCTTACAAGGTAATGGCTCTTTTTTACGTGTTAATGGGCTAGATTCGCAAACGTGTTTAGAATGCCATACTATTGTCAGTAATCGTACGATACCTGCGACCTTGGGGATAGGAGGAGTGGGAGGCATTAATTCTAGCCCTATGGCGCAGCCTGATTTCATTAATGTGGCTGATACCGATTTTGATGGTGTCGCTGAATTTACGGGTCGCCTTATTAACCCACCTTTTTTGTTTGGTTCAGGTGGTGTTGAGTTGTTGGCAAAAGAAATGACGAAAGATCTACAAAGGCTAAAACAGCAAGCCCTTGATAATCCAAGAAGAGAGATTTCCTTGAAAACAAAAGGGGTAAATTTTGGCAGTATTACCGCTAATGAAGACGGTGTGCTTGATACTGCGTGTGTGGAAGGCATTGATGATGATTTGATTGTAAAACCCTTTGGGCGCAAAGGTCAATTTCCTACGGTACGGGCATTTGATGTCGATGCTTTAGTGTTTCACCTTGGTATGCAAGCAGTAGAGGCTTTTGGTGGAGCGTATAACGATGCAGATAATGACGGCGTGGTTAATGAAATATCGGTTGGGGATCTCTCAGCACTTAGTATTTTCCTAACAACATTAGAACGCCCAGTAGAGCATGAGCAGGAAGAAAATGCTGAGGGCTTGGCGTTATTTGATAACATTGGTTGTACCAATTGTCATCGTCGTAGCTTACGAACGAATAGTGAAAAATTGGGCTATAAACTCACAGGCTCTGCTTACAAACCCTTTGGTGATATTTTTTATAGGGTTGATTTAAGTGAAAAGCCTGCTGCTTTTAAACAGGAAGGAGAAGGGTTAGTGGTTAATTTATTTTCAGATTTAAAGCGTCATGATATGGGCGAAAAATTAGCTGAAACTCTTACACTTGTTGATGAAAAGGCAAACCGTCATTTTATTACTCCACGTCTATGGGGTATTGCTGATACTGCTCCCTATTTACATGATGGTCGTGCTTTTACTCTCGTTGAGGCAATTATGGCACACGATAATCCAGGGAGTGAAGCAGCTGATGTTGCCAAAAATTTCGCTGCGTTAACGGATAAAGATAAGAATAAGGTTTTGACCTTCTTGATGTCGTTGAGAACACCCAAGAATCCTGTTCAGGATCTTGTTAATGATCATGATATAGATTAAATCAGCTCATGGGGCGAGAAACGTTTTGCTTCAGGTCGTTTCTCGCAGTTATTGACTATGATGGAAAATAACAGATCCGTTTGTTTCGCAGCCAACATGTCGCATAATTCTTCATAAAGAAAATCTATAAATTCAGCCATTTGGCGCTCGCTAACGTTTTTATCGATGACAAAGCCATTGTTATCAATAAACTGACACCATGACAATAATGTTTGCTGTGTTTTAGCGGGTAACTTAAATTGGTGCATATCTTCGAGTAAATATTGCTTAAAAAGAGGCAGCTCATCAGCATAGTGTTGTTTAATGTAAATGATTATTTCACTCAATATAGCATTGAAAATAACATAATCATCCGTCATTGTTCTTTGTTGTATTTCAGTCTCTTGAAGTTTGGTAACGTCTATATTTTTTAGTAAATTATAGCTGCTAACTAAGTTAGTCATAAGCTTGAGTTGTTCACTTGATGTTAAATTGAGCGCCTCTGTTAACTTGTTCGTGAAGTGAAAAATTTTTGCAACAAAGGTTGGGCTGTCATGAAAGAATTCATCCCATAAAGTGATTGCTTGCTGGATTTGTTGTGGGGATAATTCATCAGCAAGGGCATATTGAATGATTTGTCGTCTTTTAATACGTTCTTGGTTAGAAAGCAATGCCTTCACCGTTTTCCTGAATGGAGTAAATCTTGCTGAAATTCGGGATAAGCTGTTTCGAAATGCTCAGCATAATCAAGTCCTTTTCTTTCATCGGATGTCTTTACTCTAAGTCTAATCAGAAAACTAAGTAAGGTAAACATGAGCCAAGCAGTCGAAAATGCCCAAAGACAGGCAATGCCAGCCCCTAACGTTTGCACAGCAAGCTGTTTGTTATTAAAGAGCTGCTCGCTGTGAAATAGACCAATGGCTAATGTTCCCCATGTTCCAGCAAATGCATGGACAGATACAGCATCAACCGCATCGTCTAAGCGTAATTTTTCCAGTAAGCGACTGCCAAAAACGGTTATTATTCCCGCTATCGAGCCTGTTAAAATTGCAAAAGGAGGTTCCATATAAGCACAGCCAGCACAAATGGCTACCAAACCACCCAAGCCACCATTAATTGCCTTTGTTAAGAGTAACGGTTTACGTGTAATGAGTAAGGTTAACATAGCCCCAAAGACACCTGCTGCACCTGAAAGATGTGTATTGAGAATAATTTTTCCGATGCTTGCATTTGCTTCAAGCGTGCTTCCCCCGTTAAAACCAAACCAGCCAAACCATAAAATAAAACCACCAAGAGCAACCATTGGCAGGTTGTGACCTGGAATAGAATGTTGTTTGTTGGGTGGTGAATTCGTTTGTCCAGCACGGTGTCGCATTTTATCAAAACGTCCTAAGCGTGGTTTTAGTACAATAACCCCTGCAAGTGCGCACCAACCACCAATAGCATGAACAACACTTGAACCTGCAAAATCAATAAACCCTAAGGCTTTTAACCATCCTATTGTATTGTTGTCGTTATTTCCTCCCCATGCCCAGCTGCCGAAAAGAGGATAAATAAACGAACTAATAAGAATGGCGCTTATAATATAGGGCCAGTAACGAATTCGTTCTGCTAAAGCTCCACTTACAATGGTTGCAGCGGTGGCAGCAAACATTATTTGAAATAATAACAAGGTGTAGTTCCATGAATCTGTATTATGCAATATAAAATGATCTGTCCCAAAAAAACCTGTAGGGTTTGTGCCAAACATTAAGCCATAACCAATTGCCCAAAAAGCTAAAGCACAAAAAGCCATATCAATATAGTTTTTCATTATCACGTTAACGGAGTTTTTAGAGCGAACCATGCCACTTTCCAACATTGCAAATCCTGCTTGCATAAAAAATACGAGCGAAGCCGCGAAAACGACCCATATTGTATTTAAAGTTAACTGCAGTTCATTCATAATTTGTATCTCTAATATTTTGCAAATTCTAGATCGTAATGGTGTTAAAGAACCATAACCTAAAGCTATAAAAATATCTTATTTTGAGCCTTCATTTTGGTTATTTTCCACAGCATCCAACATGGAAGGATGCGATAGGAAATGAAAAACACCATAGTTTTTTACAAAAAAATGATCTTGTTGTGGCTTGTCTTGCTTTGAAGGAGATGGGATAACTATTTTCACAGAAACTGGAGATCCATAAGGGATCATTCCTATAAGAGGCTTAATCGGTGAACATTGATAGAGCCAAATATAACCTGAAATCCCTGCCAACAAGGATGCGATTAAAATCCCCGTTTTTGCCATAAGCAGATCCTCTGGACTATGAGCAAAACCAAGTTCAGCAATAAATATAGACATGGTAAAACCAACGCCACCTAGCAAACTAGCACCAATAATATGTTTCATTGTTAGATTGTGTGGCAAAGTAGCAATCCCCGCTTTTAACGCCAGCCATACAAAACCACTGATACCAAACAACTTT
>CAYNGN010000320.1:0-3820 GCA_964396615.1 uncultured Thiothrix sp.
CATACTCCCACATATCCCTAAATTCATGTTTGGAGTAAGCTAAATCTTGGGTGTAAAACTTCTTATCGGAAAAGGATGATAAATACCCACCAAAAATGCCTTTCATAATATAAACAGGAGTCGCCTCATTCTCAGGAACTTTTGCACCATAGTTAATACTTTGATCCAATAGATCACCACTGCTGGCTTTGTATTCACTGTTATTGAGCTTAACCATGAGGTGTCCAAAGGTAGACGCTGGATTACCAAAGTAACCACTTACCATAATCAAACTCACCGAATCAAGGCTGGAAAATTTCGCCCATTGTTGTAAACGTGGGCATTGTACGTTGGGTAAGTTTTCTTGTGGCAGTTGTAGTTTTTTACGAAGCCAATAAAAACGTGCAGGAAATAAACATTGAGGGTGTGCATTAGGATCTTTATCCTCAGTGATTGGCTGATAAAACGCTTGTAATGTTGCATAGAGTTCCGCTTTTGGCGTTATATCTTGTGTATTTTTATGCTGCTTAGCATTATTGTAAGCAAGGAAAAATTCAGGTGTAATCACATCACTGTGAGTAGCAATACGGGGCGTTAGTCGAAAATGCAGTAAACGTAACCATGTTGGATTATTATAGAGCTGTTGGGTTTCTATCGTGGAAAAAACAGTCTCAAGATCAACAGGTGCAGGCTTATTATTGGTAGCATGGACTGTGCCTATCGTGCTTAACAGATAGAAGAATAATAAAATAAACCTAAACATACTGTCCCGCACACCAGCCTGATGACCATGCCCACTGAAAATTATAGCCGCCTAAATGCCCCGTAACATCAAGCGTTTCACCGATAAAATACAAGCCTTTTACACGGCGACACTCAAAGGTTTTTGAGGAGAGTTCATTGGTATCAATACCGCCTAAAGCCACTTCTGCTGTTCGCATGCCTTCTGTGCCTGAGGGGGTAAATTCCCAGTGGTTAAGTTGTTGCGCTATTTGGCTGATTTCGCTGGCAGTATAGTGTTTTAATGCCTTGTTGACGAAGGTGGTTTCACTCATGCATTCCGCTAAACGTGTGGGTAAGTGCTGTTTTAACGCATTTTTTAGTAGGAGGTTTGGGGTATTGCTTTGGACGGATAACAATAATGCCTGTGCCTCCTTTTCAGGGAGCATATTAACAATAATCACATCATCTTTTTTCCAGTAGGATGAAATCTGTAATACCGCAGGACCACTCATACACCGATGGGTAAAGAGAATATTTTCCTTAAAATGCTGGATATTGCAACTCACTGTGATAGCTAAAGCAATGCCTGCTAGAGGTTTAAAGAAACGCTCTAATTCGAGTTGAGGAAAGGTAAAAGGTACAAGCCCAGCATAAAAAGGATAATTTTTAATCCCAAATTGTTTAGCGACTTGTAGCCCAAAATCAGTAGAGCCCATCCGCGGAATCGAAGGGCCACCACAGGCAATGACTAATGCTGAGGCGTTAATGTGTCCTTGGTTGCTTTGAATGCTAAAACCATGATGGTTTGTAGCATTATCCGTTGTTTTTTTTAAGGTGTGTAGGGTGCAGTTTAGATAAAGTTTAACGCCCCATTGTGTACATTCATTCAGTAATAAATCACGAATAGCTTTTGCTTTTTGATCACAAAACAGTTGCCCTAAGGTTTTTTCATGCCATGTTAGCCCATTGGTTTCAATAAAATGGATAAAATCCCATTGGGTATAGCGTGCAAGTGCTGATTTACAAAAGTGTGCATTATGCGATATATAAGCGGTAGCATCGGTATAGAGGTTGGTGAAGTTGCACCGCCCGCCACCTGAAATGAGTATTTTTTTCCCTGCTTGTGTTGCTTTATCCAGTAGAACAACATTTTTACCGCGTTTAGCAGCCTCTATAGCACACATCATGCCCGCAGCACCTGCACCAATAATACAGACATCAACGCACGTATTAGCCGTATTATTTCTTTTTGAGTTTTTCAACTTCTTCCTGCGTTAATACGCGTGCATCTTCTTCAAGTAAATCAGGAATACCATTAATAATAGGATAGGCAAGACGTGCCGATTTAGAAATCAGTTCTTTATTTCTTTTATCGTAGATTAGGGGGCCTTTGGTAACAGGGCAGACCAGAATATTGAGCAGTTTTTTATTCATACGAATTGTCGCGTGAGGCGATGTTGGCAAAATGGCTATTAAATGCAATTTTAAACGCATTGTCCAGTTGTGCATTGATAGGTAAGTACCATGCATTCTCTAAATGCAGTTGTTGGCATTTAACCGCATCTTTTTCAGTCATTACAATGGGCAATGTGTTATCTAGAGGTGTGAAATCATCTTGGGTAAAATGATGATGATCGGGGAAAAAATGACAGTGGGCAATCGTAATACCTTTATCGCAAAGATGATCAACAAATCGTTGTGGATTACCAATAGCGGTATAGACTTGTACCTGTTGCAATGCTGTATGAGGCAGGTGTTGTGTATTATCTAAGCTCCGCCATTCATGACTGCTTATTTGTAGGGTATGTTGATAAGGCGGGAGTGATTCACCATTAACAATGACTAAATCACATTGGGCAAGGCGAGCTGTTTTTTCTCGAAGGGGGCCTGCAGGTAAGCATTGACCATTGCCAAACTGACGTTGACCATCAATCACCGCGATTTCCATATCACGATGCATTTTATAATGCTGTAATCCATCATCTGAGAGAATACAATCGCATTGCTCCGCATAATGTTTTAGCGCATAGCGAATGGCATCAATACGCTTAGGGCTGGCAACCACAGGGACTTGTGTTCTTAATGCCATGAGTTTAGCTTCATCGCCTGAAAGATTCACATCCGTTTCATTCGTCACTGCCAGCGGCCATTTTTCTGCTTTACCCGTATAACCACGGGTAATAATGCATGGTTTATAGCCTTGCTGCTGTAAGTGTTGCGTGAGTGCGATAACGAGTGGTGTTTTTCCTGTGCCGCCTACACTGATATTGCCAATGACAATAATAGGGACGGGGAATGCTTGTTGAGTGGCTTCTTGTTGCTTACGTCGATGTTGGCTAATAAAACAAAAGAGTGCGGAGAGTGGCATGAGCAAAAAACGTCCTTTTCCATTTTCATACCACACGGATTCAAGCCAATGATGAAGAAAGGGCTTGCTTTGTGTATGCTGCGTATTTTTAGTCTGTTTGTTCACTGAATTGCATTTGATATAAATGGTGGTAACGGCCTTTTTGTGCTAGTAATTCAGTATGGTTGCCTGATTCAACAACTTTACCCTCATCTAAGACCAGAATGCAATCGGCTTCTTCAATCGTGGATAAACGATGGGCAATCATAAACGTCGTGCGGTTTTCGAGGAGTTTGACCAAGGCGGCTTGAATATGGCGTTCTGATTCGGTATCCAGTGCTGAGGTTGCCTCATCAAGAATCAGGATGGGGGCATTGGATAAAATAGCCCGTGCAATCGCAATTCGTTGGCGCTGTCCTCCTGAGAGTAAAATACCATCATCACCAATGAGTGTATCCAGTCCTTGGGGCATTTTTTCAATAAATTCTAAGGCGTGGGCGGCTTGAGCAGCACTACGAATATCCTCATCAGTTGCTGTTCTTTGCTGGTGACCATAAGCAATATTATTACGCACGGTATCATTGAATAGGGTGATGTTTTGACTGACATAAGCAAACTGTTGACGCAGATTATTCAGTGATAGCTCGGTAATGGGAATATCATCAAGATAGATTGTGCCCTGTTGATAATCATAAAAACGGGGGAGTAAATTAACAAAAGTGGTTTTGCCACTCCCCGATTTGCCAACAAAGGCATATTTTTCACCCGCTT
>CAYNGN010000321.1:0-3812 GCA_964396615.1 uncultured Thiothrix sp.
GAACTCGAAAACAATACCACTCAGTACCTTATTGCTGATATGGAAACTATCAGAAAAAAACTACGCATTAGTGCATGGGTTATTTTTGGTGGTTCATGGGGATCAACACTTGCTTTAGCCTATGCCGAAACCCATCCCTCACATGCTTTAGGACTCATTGTACGCGGTATTTTTCTGTGTACTGATGACGAACTACAGTGGTTTTACCAACGTGGTACGAGCCGTATTTTTCCTGATTATTGGCAAGACTTCCTTGCCCCCATTCCTGAAGAGGAACGTGATAACCTCTTACACGCTTACTATCAACGTCTCATTGGTGACGACGAAATAGCGCGTATGGGTGCAGCTAAAGCATGGTCACTCTGGGAAGGTCGCACGGCAACACTTGCGCCTAAACAAGCAGTACTTGATCATTTCTCTGATCCTTATACCGCGCTCAGCCTTGCTCGTCTTGAAGCACATTACTTTGTCAATCAAGGTTTTTTAGAAAAGGATCAACTGCTAAACAACACCCGCCCCCTAGCAGGTATTCCTGGAGTGATTATTCATGGACGTTATGATCTTATCTGCCCCTTAGAAAATGCCTTTAAACTGCATCAAAAATGGCCTGATGCGAGTTTACACATTGTTGCTGAAGCAGGTCATGCGGGTAGTGAAGAAAAAATTATTGCTGAACTGATCAAAGCAACACAAGACATGGCAGTATTGTTAACATGATAGGACTGATTCAACGTGTCACTCATGCTTCTGTGGTCGTTAACCATGAAACCATCGGTGACATTAATACAGGTATTCTGCTCTTACTGGGCGTAGAAAAAAACGATAATGAAAAGAGTGCCACTCGCCTACTTGAACGGGTCATGACGTATCGTATTTTTGAAGATGATACAGGCAGAATGAATCGTTCACTTAACGATATTCAAGGGGGGCTACTCATTGTGCCGCAATTTACCTTACCCGCGAATACCAATAAAGGCACGCGCCCTAGCTTCACACCTGCTGCTGAGCCTAAACGGGGTAAGGTCTTATTTGACTTTTTTCTCCAACAGGCAAAAACCTCGTCATTGCGCATACAATCAGGACAGTTTGGTGCAGATATGCAAGTGAGTTTAACCAATGATGGTCCTGTTACTTTCTGGCTACAAACGAATGCATCTTGAATTCTCGTTCCTTAAGGCTTCATCACTGTTGGCAAGACTTGTAATTGTTTAATCACTTTCTGACGTAATGTTGTGACTGTTTTACCTTGCTTAAGCGCCTTCAACAAGGTTTGTTGCTCTTTTTTAAGCGCCTTAAAACGCAAATAATCAGACTCTTTTGGTGCTGTTCGCAAGGTATTAATCATATACGTTAAAACCTCAGATACGGCGGTTAATGCCTCTTTTGCATAGTTTCCATCCGTATAATGGTATAAATAAACGCCCTCTTGCCTCGTCATATGGATAAATACACACGTTAGTTCTCCTTCACATTCTCCCCTTGTCAGCAGAGCAGCAGGCACTCATGTTGCGTTTGCAAAATGATCAAAATGATATGGCGGTAACTTCTTTCTCTACGTGGCTAACAACCTACGAGCCTAAGCCAAGTAAGCAACAAACACGTTTAGATACGCTATTAACCTATTTGTCATTGATGCAGTTAAGTCATTCTCAGGTACACATATTTATTGCACGCGCTGACGCTTTAGAGCAAGGTATGCAGACGACACAGATCACGCAGTTTGACGTGAAAATGGATTCATTGCTTATTGAAGTGAGTCATTTTATCCAGTTGCAAAAACAGCAAAAACAACAGCAAGAAAGTTTGCAAGATTATCAACAGGTGATTCAACGTTTAAAGCCTGACAATACCTCAAAGATGCTGCGACGTATCAAGCACGTATTAGCCATGTTTGCCAAGCAAACGACACTTGAATTTGACGTTGAATTTGATCTTGATGCCTTCGTGCAACAAGCAGCGGAAATTTAATAAGTGAACACCTTAAATAACTCAACGAAATTTAACGCGACTATACGCCTTATAAAACTGTTCTGCGCTCATATAACCTTGATGACCAAACACTTCCTTACCATTATCTAAAAACAAAATCGTTGGGGTTGCCCACGTTGCTGTTGTTACGCTAAGACCTGCTAACTCATTGGCGCGACGAAAATGAATCGGCGTTGATTTGTTATAACGGGTAACAACATCCGCTTTAAATTTTTCACAAAAAGGGCAGTAATGAGCGGACTCAATAACAACAATGTGTTGACCTTTGGTTAACGCGGTATTATCAATGGTGTCACGCTTTTTATCAGCGAAAAATCTAACGCCTGTTGAATGATCAGGGCAGTAACCGCGTGGGTTCTTGACCAGATAATCCTGATGGTAGTCCTCAGCAGGAAAAAAGCGCGTGAGTGGTTTTATTTGCGTGACAATTTTTCCGTAGCCTTTTGCGGAAAGTAGCGTTTGATATTGGGCTAATACCTTTTGTGCGATGGCAGCTTGTTTAACATTATTAGTCAAAATGGTGGAGCGATATTGCGTCCCAATATCATTACCTTGTCCATTAGCTTGTGTGGGATCATGCCCTTCAAAGTATTGGCGTAAAATAGTTTCAATATTAGTGGTCGATTCGTTATAGGTGACTTTAACCACTTCAGCATGATTTTTGGGGTTGTTTTTATGTTTACGTTTGGTTATTTCACCGTAAACAGGTTGTACACCTTTGCCATCGGCATAACCCGAAACCGCATCGACCACACCTTCAATGGCAGCATAACGTTTTTCCGCACCCCAAAAACAGCCTGCGCCTAAGACAAGGCTATTGAGATGTTTTGAGGCGGGCATTGATTTGTCTAAATCAATAGCATTGCTTGATGAGGTGGGGCTAAGGTTCAATGCTTTTGCTTCGGGTTTAAGCAGAGTTAGTCCAAAAACCATAACAGCGATAAGCGTGCTTATAACAAGATACTTCATAGTGGCGATGACCCATGATTAATTAGAATAATAGCTTAATAAGTATTACGCATCATTATGCCTAAAAGATTCAGCAAATGTTTTTTGTCAACTGTTGCCCCTCTAGTCTTTATTCCATTTATATCAAGATAATTATTTATTAATAGAGGTAATTTTGCTAAAGCTTTGCTTAAGTGTCTTTTTTAGCTGAAATTAAATCGTTGCCTATTGTTAATCTTTTGCCAGTAAAAATAACAATCTGCCAACACGTTTTGTTGCTAAAAAACGTCTTGTACATTTATCCGAAAGCGTTATGATTTGGTCGATTTTTAGACTGGATAATTATACTATGAAAAACTATTTACTCTTATTACTGGTAGGCTATACGCTCTTGATGAGTATGATGGCGCACGCAGAAGAAACGCTTAAAATAGGCATCAAGCCTTCTGAGCCTTGGGTTATGTATGACACGAGCAAGGCGGCTGAGGAACGTGTGCCTGTTGGCTTTAGTATTGATCTATGGCGAGCAATTGCTAAGGAGCTTGGCGTAAAAACACAATGGATTTATTACGATAGTACACAAGACTTAATTACAGGTACAGAGAAAGCAGAAGTCGATGCCAGTATTTCAGCCATTACGGTGACCGCAGAGCGCCAATCACGTATTGACTTTTCGGACTCGATGTATGAGTTGGGCTTACAGATTATGGTTGCCCCCGATAAACAGACTTCAAATCCTTTTTCTGTCATGCTCCATGAATTAAACAAGCTCTTTACCTTGGGGAATTTTTTACTATTGCTCTTGATGTTATTTATCAGTGCTAATTTACGCTTGTGGCTTGATCGTCGATCAAAACAACCCCCCATCTTTCCCT
>CAYNGN010000322.1:0-3557 GCA_964396615.1 uncultured Thiothrix sp.
ATTGCAGGTCGATTAGAGAAAATAGTAGTTCAACAAGGTGATACTGTTGTTGCTGGTGATCTGCTTGCATTATTTGTACCCGATGAAAAGAAAAAAGGTGTCGCCATACAAAATGCGAGTCCTTCTGTTAGAAAAATGATGTATGAACAGGATGTTTCAGTTGAACAGGTTAGTGCGACAGGTGAAAAAGGGAAAATTTTAAAGCGTGATGTGCAAATCGCTTTGGATAAGCGTCGTCAGCGAGTAGAAGCGAATATCGCGAAGCCTAATGTTGTTAATACACCGCATAATTGTGTAACTGATATTCCGACAGTATCGACAAATGCAAATCATGAGCAGCGCAAAGAACGTCGTGTGCCTATGTCAAGATTACGCCAACGTGTTGCAGAACGTTTACTTCAAGCACAACATAATGCAGCCATATTGACGACATTTAATGAGGTTGATTTAAGTGATATCACCCGTTTGCGTAAAACGTACCAAGAGCGTTTTCAACATGCGCATGGCGCAAAACTGGGTTTTATGTCTTTTTTTGTCAAAGCAGCAACGGAAGCCTTGAAGCGTTTTCCTGAGGTTAATGCACGGATTGAAGATAATGATATTATTTATCAAGGTTTTTATGATATAGGTGTTGCAGTCTCTACTGAACGTGGCTTAGTGGTTCCCTTGCTACGCAATACGGATCAAATGGGGCATGCTGCGATTGAGAAAACCATTACTGATTATGCTCTCCGAGCGCGTGACGGTCGATTAACGATGGAGGAACTCACAGGAGGAACGTTCTCTATTAGTAATGGTGGCGTATTTGGATCACTGTTATCAACACCCATTTTAAATCCACCACAAAGTGCCATTTTGGGAATGCATAAAATAGAACCGCGCGCAGTGGTTCGTGAGGGTGAAATAGTAATAAGACCGATGATGTATTTGGCTCTCTCTTACGACCATCGGCTGATTGATGGTAAAACAGCCGTTGGTTTTCTAATGTTGATTAAAGGCTTGTTGGAAGATCCTGCGAGTTTGTTGCTAGAGCTATAATTTTGTTTGATATATAATTTTTTTTATATCTGCCCAGCGTAGTAATTTTTTTTGTGTTTTGCTAAATTGTTTTACTCGTTGTGGTGTTGGCCATGAGTCATAGTGACCATCACCTTGTTGTTTTTCTGCGTTTTGTGTATCAAGGCGAATATATTGAATTGCTTGCATAACCCCCAGCGTAAATAATTCACTGTTATTTGCTAGTAAGGAGTGTTGAGGATCACGTATTATTTTTGCTTGGCTGGCAATATGCCCGGTATCAAACTGTTCATCTAAGAGATGTAGGCTTACCCCCAAATGCTTTTCGTCATGGAGCATCGCATAAAAAACAGGGTCTACACCACGATAAGCAGGAAGTAGGGAAGGATGGATATTGAGAGCTGCTATTGCAGGCAATGTAAGGATGTTTGTTTTAAACAGTTGGTTGAAATGGGCTGAAAGAAGATAATCTGTATCTAATGAAACAACGAATTGTTGTCCTGCTTGATCATTAATATCAGCCGTATCAAGCAGTGGAATATGATGAGTTTTTGCCAGTGTATGGATACTTTGTTTTTGTCCAATAAATTGGCTAAGGCGATGAATATCAGTAATAAAAAATAAATACACTGCATAAAGCCAACCTGTATCACGAATATAGTACAAACTGCTACGTAGTGTTGAAAAACGACGCTTGTAATTTCTGGTAGAATTAACAATACCAACAACGTGAATATCAGGGCATTCAAGTAGTTTTTTTAAAATAATGCTTGAATAAAGACTTGAATAAGTACAAAAGACAAGTTTTTTAGGCGTTGTCATATAAGGACTCTCCTTAAAACCATACATACAATAAGCTATGGGGAAAATGTAAATAATGCATCCTATCATCAAGTATTCAATCTGGCTGTTTGAATTAGTAACCACAGCAAAGTCTTTTCGTGACAATCCCATTATTGGTAGCCCGTTATTAAATCGTATGGGGTTGCATGTCATGCGTATTATCATTTCACATGGCATTATGCGAATGCGGATGTGGGTATTTGCTTTCCCTTTGTCCGCTAAGGAGCGACAAGCTTATTTTCGTGATGGTTTTATTCTCAAAGAAAATTTTCTCCCAGAGGAACAATTTGCTGCGCTTAAAGCAGAAATAAGTACGTTTGAAGGCGAAATACGTGAGGCTCGTCAAGGTGATACCTTGACTCATCGAGCGGAGTTGTCACCTGATGCCATTTCTGGTTATTCACAGTTGCAAGCGTTTTTACAGCATAAAAAATTAGGGCAGTTGGCGCGTTTTACGGCAGGTCATGCACGAGCACCGTTGTATTATATTGAGAAGGTGAAGAATCGCCATTGTCAAGGTGGAGATGATCCGCAGAAACATTTGCATACAGATACGTTTCATCCAACAATGAAATGTTGGTACTTTCTTGAGGATATAACGGCTGACAAAGGGCCTTTTCATTATGTTTGTGGTTCACAGCGTTTGACATGGAAGCTCTTGAAATGGCATTACACTATGAGTATTAATGCCAAAGATGCGCCTAATGTGCTCCATGCACGAGGCTCAATACGTTATACACAAAATGATTTAAATGCTTTGGGATTGGAAGCACCCCACGCATTTATTGTGCCAAAAAACACCTTAGTATTAGCGAATGTCTTTGGTATGCATAAACGTGGTGATAGTGAGCAACAAAGTACACGGCTTGCTCTTTGGGGCGATAGTCGTACCAATCCTTTTTTGCCTTTTCCTGGGATTGGTGGAGCGTTTGTTAATTATTGGCAGTATTATTTTTTAGCGCTATACCGTAAGCGATATGATGCAAAAGCAGCAGAAACAGGTAAGGCTTCTCCATGGCGTATTTTGAGTGATGAAGAGAAAACAGATACGTTTAGTTGACTTCTAATTAATCCCATTTGTCTGACCAATCAAAGTAATGATAATAGGGATGTTATATTGCGACCCTGTTAAAAAATAAAACGCTAGAGTGTTTTTAGTAATCACCCCAAGCACTCCTTAAAAAAATAATAACAATAAAAAATGAGGCGAAATATGACACTGGCGAAAAGCATTCGTTTAGCATTTCCTGTCTTTCTATCCTGTTCATTGATTGCATGTGGTGGTGGCTCAGGTTTCTCAGCTGCTGAAACTACAGATACAACAAGTCAAAATTCTGATACTACAGACACAACAAGTCAAAATCCTGATACAACAGACACTACAGATACCACTTCTTCAAACGTTGATACCTTGCGTTTGTCAGTTAGCTCATTTCAGTTAGAATCTGATGGAAAAATTCCAGTCGTTATTTCAGCGCTTGCTAAAGATAGTAGTAATGTATTACTTGATAATCCTATTATTGCTCTTGCTGTCGATAGTGGTGCAGATATTACAGCTTTTGAAGGTACTGCAATTAAAACGGCAACATTAACCCCAGGTTTATATAATAATCGCTTGCTTACGGTGACAGCCACGGCAGGGAGTGTTACTGAAAGGATACAGGTCGAAGTTTTAGGGACAACATTAGTCTTAGATG
>CAYNGN010000322.1:3568-3812 GCA_964396615.1 uncultured Thiothrix sp.
ACCTACCGAATGTAAAGTATTGGTGCGTGACTCTGGAAATAATCCTATTGGTAATCAAACGATTACCGTTCCAACTATTACAGGCTCTTGTAGTATTACAGAACCAATAGGTGGTCAGCAGTTAAACTCTGCGGGTGAGTATGTTTTTCATGTATCAGCGGCTGAAGGAGGGGCATGTACATTAAGTGCAAGTGACTTTGGTTCTAGCAGTACACTGGTTATTGATGTGTCTGGTGATGAATTT
>CAYNGN010000323.1:0-3796 GCA_964396615.1 uncultured Thiothrix sp.
CTTAAATCTTTCTCAGGTCGTTTAGCCTCTAACGTCCAGTAACGACTTAATTGATGTTCACCATTTTCCTGAATCAATAAGGAGTGCCCTGGTTCAAGTTTACGCACACCTTGTAAAATCGTACGGGGTGCAGGAACAACCGCATGTAAGGTAAATAGATTATGTAATGCAGCCGCATCAATAGCCGTATTAATCGGTGCGTCATCAGTTGCTGTCGCTAGAATTGCTTGTGTCGTAGAGGCAAAACGAAAGCCTTGTGTCGTCCAACTATAATAAAGCGGTTTAATCCCCATACGATCACGCGCAAGAAAGAGAGTCTTTTTTTGCATATCCCAAATGGCAATGGCAAACATGCCAAGGAAATGTTTAACACAGTCTTCGCCCCATTCAGCATAGGCTTTTAAAATAACTTCAGTATCACCTGTAGAAACAAATGTGTGACCTTTTGCTTGGAGTTGCTTGCGTAGTTCAGGGTGATTATAAATCGTACCATTAAAAACCAAGGCCAAGCTGGTACTGCGATCAATCATCGGTTGATGCGATTTTTCAGATAAGTCTATAATAGCAAGACGACGATGACCAAACGCCATATTCTGATCAGAAAAAGTACCTGCATGATCAGGACCCCGTTTTTCTAATGGCTCCATCATTTTTTGTACAGATTCTAGCTGAGGCAAGGAGCCATCAAATCTATATTCACCACAGATTCCACACATAAAATCGCTTCCTTGACCTATCGTCTTTAGTTATACCTTTACTGCATATGGGTTGCTTATTTTTAGTACTCTAATAAGCGCTTAACTTTTGTCATTTGCAGTTTACGCCAATGTACTCCGTGATAGAATCCCTAAATGTCTGAAACTTTTGAATCATTAAAAATACCGCCACATAGTATTGAGGCAGAGCAATCTGTTATCGGTGGCTTACTCTTGGATAACGAAGCATGGGATCAGGTTGCTGATCGAGTTTGTGAACAGGATTTTTATCGCCAAGATCATCGCCTCATTTTTCGTTCGATTGTTCATTTAGCCGAAGAGGCACAACCTTATGATGTGGTGACACTCTCAGATTGGTTAAAACAACGAGGTGAGCTTGTCAATGCAGGAGGGCTTGCCTATTTAGGGGATTTAGCAAAAGATACCCCCAGCTCAGCAAATATTAAAGCCTATGCCAAAATTGTGCGTGAAAAGTCCATTTTACGCCAGCTTATTCATGTAGGGGCGACTATTTCTGAGTCTGCTTTTAATGCAGGAGAGCGTAATAGTAAGGAAATATTGGATGAGGCTGAGCGTGATGTATTTGCCATTGCTGAGCAAAATGTTCGCCAAGAACAGGGATTTCGTCCCGTCAAAAGTTTTGTGAAAATGGCACTTGCAACCATTGAGGAGCTTCGTCAACAAGGTGAAGGGGTGAGTGGCGTTTCAACTGGCTATGCTGAATTAGATGCAATGACCAATGGTCTGCAAAAAGGTGATTTAATTATTGTCGCAGGTCGTCCTTCCATGGGAAAAACCACGCTATCAATGAATATTGCCGAGTATGCGGCTGCTAATCAAAATATTCCTACCGCTGTTTTTAGCTTGGAAATGCCTGGTGAGCAATTAACCATGCGTTTATTATCCTCACTAGGGCGTATTGATCAAGGACGTTTGCGTAGCGGAAAATTAATGTCTGAAGATTGGCCCCGAATCTCTACCGCGGTAAAGTTATTGTCAGATATCCCCTTATATATTGATGATTCTGCGGGGTTGTCCCCCACAGAGGTGCGCGCCCGAGCGCGACGTTTAGTGCGTGAACATGGTGATATTGGCTTAATTGTTTTAGATTATTTGCAACTCATGCAAGGCAGTGGTCGTTCTGAAAATAGAGCAACTGAGGTATCTGCAATTTCACGTTCGCTCAAAGCACTAGCAAAAGAACTGGATTGCCCTATTATTGTACTGTCCCAGTTAAATCGAAGCTTAGAGCAACGCCCCAATAAACGACCGATTATGTCAGATTTACGTGAATCTGGCGCGATTGAACAAGATGCAGATGTTATTATTTTTATTTATCGTGATGAAGTTTACAACCCTGAATCAGAAGAACACAAAGGCGTAGCCGAAGTCATTATTGGTAAGCAACGTAATGGTCCTATTGGTACAGTAAAGCTGACCTTTTTGGGTCAATACACCCGTTTTGAAAATTATACACCGACGGTGTACGCACCTGAGTTTAATAAGTAACAACGATCATCAAAACCATGCCTTTATCTCGTCCTGCCTATATCCGTATTCATTCGCAAGCCCTGCGGCATAATTTACAGCAAGTAAAAAAAGCCGCACCGCAGGCAAAAATAATGCCAGCACTGAAAGCCAATGCCTATGGGCATGGCTTAGTTGCGACGGCTGAAACATTGGCTGACATTGCCGATGGTTTTATGCTTGCCTGTTTAGCAGAAGCACTGGTATTACGAGACGCGTATATTGCTCAGCCCTTAATGGTTATCCAAGGCGCGCAAAGCGATGCAGACTTACAGCTTGCACTAGAGAAAAACATTCGCTTAGTGATTCATGATGAGACACAATTTAAACGTCTTGCTAATTTTAAACCTAAACCTAAACCTAAACCTAAATCTAAGCCTGAGTCCAAACATAATCAACGCCTCGCTATTACGCTGAAATTGGATACAGGCATGCATCGCTTAGGACTTGCACCTGAAAAAATTCAGCTTATTTACCAGAAACTTAAGCAACATCCCGCTATTCATCCTGATATTTGGCTAATGAGTCATTTTGCCTGTGCGGACGAGCTTGATAATGCAATGACGCGTGAACAAATAAACCACTTTGAACATTATACTGCTGCTATTGATGTGCCAAAAACACTTGCCAATTCTGCGGGCATACTCGCTTGGCCTGAGAGTCATCGTGACTGGGTACGCCCAGGTATTATGCTGTATGGTTCGTCACAGATTAATACGATAGACCGTCAAGCATATGATTTAAAAACAACAATGACACTTCTTGCACCGTTAATTGCCATTCATACGTTGAAAAAAGGCGATGCTGTGGGATATGGTGCAACATGGATTTGTCCAGAAGATACACGAGTGGGTGTGGTTGCTTGTGGCTATGCAGATGGCTATCCACGTAGTATTTCCCCCATGACATTGGTTTGGTTGAATGACTGTTTTCATCAGATAGTAGGACGAGTATCAATGGACGTTATTGTTATTAACTTAGAAGATACTACGGCAACTATTGGTGAACAGGTGGAGCTGTGGGGAGAGCATGTTACGATTGATTCCCTATCAGCCCGCGCCCAAACAATTAGTTATGAACTGCTTTGTCGTGCGGGTAATAGTTGCCGCTCTGTGATTGAACCTTAATAACAAGAGTGGGTCGAATAAAGCCTATTATCATTAATAGACTATCGTTATACGTTATATTTTATTTGCCCTTAAAAAATTAATAAAACGCTTATCTATCTTATATAGATAAGATGTTTAAAAGCCCTGAAGAGGCTTTCGGAGAAAAAATGATACATGTACTAAAACCCCTTATGATTGCTACGCTTAGCTCTGTTTTACTTTGTTCTGGTTGTGTTTCAGGGCCAGGTGGTGGCGGCATAACCTCTGAGCAAGCAAGTGTTCTTGCTGGCGCAGTTGTTGGTGGTGTTGCAGGTCATCAAATTGGTGGAGGAAGTGGTCGAAGAGTTGCAACAGTTCTTGGTGCTGTGTTGGGCGGTTATCTTGGTGGGATGATGAGCAACCAAAGTCGCCAACGTACCAATTATGCCTTAGACAACGTACCTA
>CAYNGN010000324.1:0-3766 GCA_964396615.1 uncultured Thiothrix sp.
CGGCTTTTCTCACGTCTCAAACTGCTGGGACTGAATAACAGAAAAGTTGTTGTTGTTGGTATGACAGAAATTGGTCTACGTTTTGCACAAGAACTAGAAGCCCAACCAGACTATGGCTATCAAATTGCAGGTTTTTACACCGATAAAAACAACCATCACAATGCTTACGCTGAACAAATAAACCAACACTATACCACACTAGGCACCTATGAAGATCTCATCATATCCGCCCAAGATGGGGAATGGGATCAAATCTATCTTGCACTACCATCAGAAGCAAAAAAGCAAATATCCTGCTTACTTGATAAATTATCCAATACAGCAACACCTGTACGCATGCTACCTGATTATTTCACTACCAACCTGCTAAAAAGCAAGTATGTAGAAATAGTCAAAACTCCCACTTTATGTATCTACGACTCACCTTTTTCAGAACACAACGTCTTTATCAAACGTATCGAAGATATTTTTATCACAAGTTTGATCGTTGTCCTTATTTCCCCACTTTTTTTACTCATTGCTCTGCTGGTTAAACTCACTTCAGAAGGCCCTATCATTTTTAAACAAGCCCGCTATGGTTTAAAAGGTGAAAAAATTAAAGTATGGAAGTTCCGTAGCATGACGGTGTGTGAAAATGGCAACAATATTAAACAAGCCACCAAAAACGATAAAAGATTCACTCCCATTGGTGCCTTTTTACGTAAAACGTCCCTTGATGAACTGCCACAGTTTTTCAATGTGCTAACAGGAGAAATGTCGATTGTTGGCCCAAGACCACATGCTGTAGTACATAACGAAGAATATCGTGCCATTATTCCAGGTTATATGTTACGCCACTTTGTCAAACCAGGGATTACGGGTTGGGCACAAATCAATGGCTGGCGTGGCGAAACAGATACCGTTTATAAAATGAGAAAGCGTCTAGAATTTGATCTTGAGTATATGAGAGAATGGACACTATGGTTAGATCTTAAAATTATTATCTTTACCATCATTCGTGGCTTCAATGATAAAAATGCGCATTAAATGTATTCTAATAGCATGTATTAAAACGAACATTATGACCTATGTTTATTAATGTTTATATATTGGCAGATGATCATATTGACTCATAACCTCACAAACAAAGTATCCTGCAATGTTCTACAATCAGAGCAACAGGCAAGTGAGGCTTTGTGCAGATTGATCAAATAACATTCACTCGTTTTATTGCTGCTTTAACCGTTGTATTTTTCCATTATGGTAATCAAGCCTTCCCGCTTACTATTCCCTATTTGGACAATGTCCTTAAAGCAGGTCCAATAGCGGTCAATTATTTCTACTTACTCTCTGGCTTTATTATGGCCATCGCGTATTACCGCCCCACAGGAAAACAAACACTTAACAAAAAAAAGTATTGGGTGGCTCGTTTTGCAAGAATTTACCCACTTTATCTTCTTGCACTTTTATTGGTTGCTATCCCCAAATACAACGCTGAAGGAGTAGGTACAGCACTAAGCTATAATCTCAGTTTGCTGCAAGCTTGGATACCTGGCTACCCCTTAACCCTTAACGCGCCAGGCTGGTCACTTTCTGTTGAAGCGTTTTTCTATCTTTGCTTTCCTTTTTTACTGGTACTGGTACACAAAAACCCCCTAAAACAAGTGGCACTGGTTACCGTACTTTTTTGGCTACTGACACAAGCCATCCATGTTTACTTACTAAACTCATCCGTTTACCAACCGCTTAATGCGATACATGACTTTATTTATTATAATCCAATGATGCATCTTAGCGCCTTCATGCTTGGAATACTGGCAGGTTCCTGTTTTAAAAGAAAAAGTCACTTTATACAACGATTGCGCCCTTACAGTACGCAAGGTATCATCACAACAGCACTCGTCGCTTCATCATTAATCGCTTTTCAACCACAGCTTATACAAATACTCTCCTTTGAGTTTGCCTTTACCAATGGTCTACTTGCTCCGATATTATTGTTATTCATTATTTTTCTTGGACTAAACACAGGTCGAATCGCTCAGCTCTTAAGCCATAAATGGTTGATACTCTTAGGTGAAGCAAGTTTTTCTTTATATATTTTACAACGTCCTGTGTATGGTATTTACCATGCCTTATTAGGGAGCAAAATCAACCTTTCTGAACAACAACATTTTTATTTATATCTTATATTGCTAATTATAATATCGCTACTTTCTTTTAAGCTTTTTGAAGCCCCCAGTAGAAAATTAATTCGAATACTATACCAGCGATGGGAGAAAAAACAGGAAAAATACAATGCTAAAAATACAAAAGGATAAAGCATGTATTGTTTATTTGGCACATACCTTGATTAATGTTAGCCTCGCACCTCGAATAGCAAGATACGCAACCATTTCATAATTCTACAATGATAAAAAAACAACTTTTTTTACTACTCATCGTCCTTATAGGTAGCTCATCTACACTTTATGCCACCAATTGTCAGCAGATAAGAACGCTATATAACTGCCCAGGCACTGAAAAGTACCCTATTCATCTTAGTTTTGATGATGGACCTTCTAGGAAAACCACCCCCCAAATACTCGATGCTTTAAAACGCCATCAGGCTAAAGCTACTTTTTTTATTCTTGCTGAGCAAGTTGACTGCCCACCACTAAAGCAGCAATGTGATACAGGATCAGAGCAATCATGTACCGCATACAAGCAATGCCTTAACCATATTGCGATTGTAAAAAGAGCAAAAGCAGAAGGACATACCATTGGCTCACACAGCTACTCACACGCACGTCACTCTCAATTACCAACAGCAGAAATGAATGCACTTATCAGCAAATCAAAAAAACTGTTACAGCCCTATTTCACAACTTCCCCTCCCGTTTTTAGATTGCCTTATGGAGATGGTTGGTTCAACCGTAAACAAGCTCCACATGTTTTACAAGCCGTTGAAGCTCATGGTTTTAAACATATTGCTTGGAATATGTCAGCCTTCGATTGGCGTGAAACAGATCAACATGATGATGCTATTTTAAAGACAGCTATAACACAAATTTGCCAACAAAAGCATGGCACAATTCTATTTCATGATGGCGATTTTGAACAAAATCACATTGGTCGCACATTTACCGCAGCACATATGGACAAATGGCTTGATGCAATACGTTGTGTTGTAGACTTTCAACCCTTAACACATGCTCATCCTGATCTTAAACAGCGCTAAAAATCCCCTAGAAAATACAAAAGAAATACTTTAGCACTATACTAAAACCACTTTACCCAACGATCTTACTTTAAACACACAACGGAGATAGAAAAATGGCCAGCATTACACTGGAAGGTAATGAAATTAATACCAATGGTGAGTTACCTGAAATTGATAGCATTGCCCCTGATTTTAACTTAACCGATGCCGAACTGAATGATGTTTCACTTGAGTATTTTGCAGGAAAACAAAAATTACTGAATATTGTTCCAAGCCTTGATACGGGGATCTGTGCGACCTCAACCACTAAATTCAATAAAGCAGCAGCAGACCATGATGACACCGTATTTTTAACCATCTCTGCTGATTTACCGTTTGCACAAGAACGATTTTGTGAGCAAGAAAGCCTTAGGCGTGTAATGACATTATCAATGATGCGCGATAAGAACTTCGCTAAGGATTATGGTGTATTAATCACTGATGGCCCACTGCAAGGTATTAGCGCCCGTGCAATTGTCATACTAGACAAAAACAACAAGGTACTTTACACCGAGTTAGTCGCAGAAATAGCGCAAGAGCCTGATTATG
>CAYNGN010000325.1:0-3754 GCA_964396615.1 uncultured Thiothrix sp.
ATTGGTATCGTTGTTGGTTGTATAGATAATTTCTCCATAAGGGGCAATTGAAGAGACACTTAATACTGATCTCATTGCACTAATTTTTTTAGCACATTTTCATCCAAATTCATGGCGATCACTCCTTGTATTGTTTGGGGACACTTCAGATATATAGTATATATAATTCGTGTAAAGGGGATAAAATATGATGAATTTTAGGATAATCTATTTTTTATTAATCCATCAAAAAAATAGATGAAGTATGCATTATGCTTTCCACTTATAGATGAATGGTTGGTAGTGAATCATTAGTACAGTTGATAAAAACAATTGTTATCCTTCTTTTTTCCCTCGCCCACTCAGCCGCGTCAACCAGTTTGCTTTCTTAATCGATGCTTCCGACACTTTACCCAATTCCTCATTCATCGTCGCAATCCCTGCCACTATTTTTGTTAATTGCTGCGAAATAACCTCGCCAGAAGTGGTCAATCCTGCTGTATGTTCAATTGCCTGTAATTTATCGGCAATCTGCTGGAGTGGCATGATTAATTCATTATCATGATGACTCGCCATTGACAGGGATTGTTCAAAGGTTTGATGCAGCCGTTTCATCGCGATTGATACTGTGCCAATCTGTGAAATTAACGCACTTTGTTTGCCTGATTCGTGTAATACGCGATTGGTCATTTGTAAGGTTTCGTCCATTTGGGTCAATTGTTGAGTCAGGCGCTCACTGCTGTCGGTATTGCTCAGTGCGCTATTAAGTTGCTGTAGGTGGCTAACCATCTCTTTGAGTTTCAGTACGATTTCCGTGCCGATCACTGCTTCTTCATTGCCCTTCATTTTATTTTTAGTGAAATTGTCTTTAATGGTTTTCCAGCGTTGTTGTTGTTCCTCGGTCATATTGCCACGTAGTTCAGCGAGCTTGAGTAGGTTTTCTTCAGCGCCATAGGTCAGTAGTTGTGCTTCGCCGAGATAGTGATCAGCAATCATTTGCATGATTTCTTGCTCATTCATTACCGCTGAAATTTTCTCGGTCATTTTATTCATATTACGGTAACTGCCCTGTAGCTTAAACGCAGGCTCGGTACGGTAGTCATCGTTTTGGGCAGCAGAGGCGATGTATTGTTGGTTGACCTTGAGAATAACCTCTAACACGATAAACATCTTTTTCAATACTTCAGTGATTTCATTCACCTCTGCGCCACTGTATTGATGGTTTAAATCGGTGGTGGCGACTTGTTTGCCTTTAGCGAGGTTAATCAGTTGGTAAATATCGTTCATCTCGCGGGTGGCAAGTGGCGCGAGGATTGGGTTGGAGCTGAGGCTATTTTCAACATAACTCAGTTTAAACGCTTCCTCATGGTCGCCGAGCATATCGCCAAGGTTGTAAATATCAGCGCGGTTTGCCAACATATCAGGTACTTGGAATGCTTCGCCTGCTTCGGTATAGGGGTTGCCAGCCATAATAATGCAGAAGCGTTTGCCACGCATATCGTAGGTTTGTGTCTTGCCTTTCCAGATGCCTTCTATACGGCGTGTACCATCACTGAGTGAGATAAATTTTTGCAGGAATTCAGGGTCGGTATGCTGAATATCATCTAGATAGAGCATAACATTATTGCCCATTTCTAGGGCGAGATTGAGTTTTTCTAACTCTTGTCGTGCTGTGGCATTCGGTGCTTGGCTGGGGTCGAGTGATAGTACATCGTGACCGAGTGAAGGACAGTTGATTTTCATAAAAATCAATCCAAGGCGATGGGCAATGTATTCCATTAAGGTGGTTTTGCCGTAGCCAGGAGGCGAGATCATCATGAGCAAGCCCATGAGGTCGGTACGTTTTCCTTCGCCAATCGTGCCCATTTGTTTGGCGAGATTATCGCCAATCAGTGGTAGATAGAGTTCGTTAATTAAACGGTTACGCACAAAAGAAGCCAATGGACGTGGTTTAAATTCGTCAAGACGTAAGGCTTCACGCTGTTGTTTAGCGATGCGATTACGTAGTTGATGATAGCGTTGAAAGGCGGGGATAACCTGATCACAATGGTGTTGATAGCGATGCAAAAAATTATCTAATGAGGTGCTGAGCTGCTGTTTTTTAATGCGTGGATGATCACCCATTAGATCGCTGACGTTGATTTGCAGTGTTTGATTCAATGGTTGGTAGGCAATGGTTTGATCGGCGATTAATAACGCGATGGCTTCAGGAATGTAATGGCTGGCTGTATCGTGAGTATCGTTGTCATAATCCTCACTATTGACCAGTCCTTCTAGCCATGATTCAGCAAACGCCCAACGTTCGTGTGGCTGTTGTTGTAGCGTGTCTAAGGTGCTGTTGAAGGATGTTGATGCATGAGCAAGGTCGAGTTGACGGCGTAAGGTTTCGTTGAGTTGCCGTGCGTATTGGCTGCTAACAAATTGGCGCGTCTCTTGTGCTAATTCAAGGCTGAGATATTCGGCACAGCGCGCTTGACTAGTATCATCGAGTGGAATAGGGTGTTGCTGTAGCCAGTCGGCAAGGTGTTGCTGTATTTCGCGTTGTAGCCGTTGTAGGGCTTTATTATGCTGAAATACCTGTTGAATTTGTATTGCCGACTTTGCCCGTTCTGCCCAGTGTTGTTGTGGCTGTTGCTGTTGTACCGCTGACCAGTAAACCACCGCTACACCACGATGCAAGGGCGAGTAACGTAATAGCCCTGCTTGTTGTTGAATCAGTAGCAGTTGCTGCAAGATTTGGGTCGCATCGTGATCATGAATGCCTTTTTCATAGCCTTCTTTATAGCGTGGCGCGGCAAAATCACGCACGATTTTTAACAGTGTGGCAGCATTATTTTCCGTGGCTGCTTGATAGAGGGTGTCGCTGGTTAAGCCTTCTTGGGAGGTTTCAGCATTGCTAAGAATCTGTCCTGCAAGGTATTCTGCGCGATACAGTTCAGGCGTTTCCGACTCTAAATGCATATCCCAATAGGCGTGCAGGGCATTCAGTTCATCTGACTCAATCGCTTCGTAAAAATCCGTGCCATTGAGGTGAATATATTGCTGCTGATTACGCGGTAATAGCGTGAGATCAAGTTCTTGGGTAGTCACGCTGAAACGATGACGTGGGCCAAGCTTGATCACATTGCCGCCGTCTTCATAAATATCCGCTTTATCACGTTGTCCACGTAATGCTTGATCTTTGCTAGCTTTAAGCCGTGATTCAATATCGTCGGCTTTAACGCTGTCATCGAGCTCGCGTAACTGTTTAGCAATATCGCGTACTTTCATCACTAAGGGATCAGCAGCGAAGAAGGTATTGAGTGCATCCATCTTATCCAACTTAGCGGTACGACGCACAATAGAGGTCAGAATACGGTTGGCAGCATCAAGAAGGTTTTGCGCGCGACGTTGCCGTTCGTCAACCAGCGCTTGTTTATGTCCTTCAAAGGTTTCGTAGATTTCGTCGCGCTTGCTAATAATATCGCCGAGGAATTCATCGTATTCACTAAACTGGCTTTCCAGTTCTTCCAGTTGAATCAATAAGCGACTGAGTTGTTCATCGGTTTTATGAGGATCCGTTGCCATACCGACAGCATTGGCGATGCTTTGGCTAAATAGTTTAAATTGCACACTGAATTGTGCAGTGGCTTCGGCTGAACCCAAGTCTTTTTTCTTATGCTGGGTACGTGCTTTGCTTTGGTTGAGTTTGGCGTAAATCTCGGCAATGGCTTCGATAATACGGATGCGAACGGTGGCATCATCGATATGCAGCGTTGCCATTAGTTCGGAGAGT
>CAYNGN010000326.1:0-3729 GCA_964396615.1 uncultured Thiothrix sp.
ATTATTTCCGTTAGAATACTCACCTTTTCGAGTGACCCTTCGGCGGTGGCTAAAAGGTTACACGTTTTATTCGGTTTGCTGGGAATGCTACGGGTTCCCATGAGGAGAGAGTACGATGACTTTAAAAATGGGGGTTCCTTGCGAAACTGCTGAAGGTGAACGCCGTGTCGCATTAGAGCCTTTTGTTGTTACTAAGCTAAAAAAGCTGGGTGTTGAGGTTTTCATTGAGAAAAATGCAGGGGCAAAGGCTTTCTTTACTGATGAGGCGTATAAAGAAGCAACGATTGTTGATAACGCTGAAGCACTCGTTAAACAAGTTGATATAGTGGTACGCGTACAAATCCCCACGGTTGCGGAAGTCGAGCAAATGCAAGACGGCAGTATCTTAATCGGTACCTTGCTGGCGCATAAATACCCTGATGTGGTCGCCAAATTACTAGAAAAGAAGATCACCAGCTTTGCAATGGAGCTTGTGCCACGTATTTCACGTGCGCAGTCGATGGATGTCTTATCCTCACAGGCAGCGGTTGCAGGGTATAAAGCTGCAATTATGGGCGCTGATTTATCCTCAAACTTCTTCCCGATGTTGACCACCGCTGCGGGTACGATTCGCCCCTCAAAAGTGATTATTATTGGTGTGGGTGTGGCTGGGCTACAAGCAATTGCCACGGCAAAACGTTTAGGCGCAATGGTTGAAGCCTATGATGTACGCCCTGAAACCAAAGAACAAATTGAGTCTTTAGGCGCAAAAGCCATTGAATTAGGCATTTCTGCTGCGGGAGAAGGCGGGTATGCACGCGAATTAACCGCTAAAGAAAAAAAGCAACAGCAACAAGAATTAGCCGATTATCTTGCCACAGCGAATGTATTGATTTCAACGGCGGCAGTACCAGGTCGTCCTGCGCCTAAAATTATTCCTGAATCAACGGTTAAAGGCATGAAAGAAGGCGCGGTAATTATTGACCTTGCTGCTGAAAGTGGTGGTAACTGCAGCTTAACTCAGCCTGGGAAAACCATTACGGCACATGGGGTGGTGATTCATGGCCCGTTAAATGTACCTAGCCAAGTCCCTGTTCATGCAAGTGAAATGTATGCGAAAAATATCCTTAATTTTTTGACGCCCATGTTCAATGAAGACGGTGAATTTAAGTTAGATATGGAAGACGAGGTTATTGATGGCTCACTACTCACTTATGAGGGCAAGATTCATCATGAACCAACCCGTAACCAATTAGAAGCGGAAGTTGCCACAAAAGGAGATAAATAATGGACGGGATAATTGCACTGTATATCTTTATGTTAGCTGCGTTTACGGGCTATGAGGTAATTTCTAAAGTCCCTGTTATTTTACATACACCGTTAATGTCAGGCTCTAACTTTGTTCACGGGATTGTGCTCGTCGGCGCAATGGTCGCTTTAGGTCATGCGCAAACGACCGCAGAAATGATTATTGGCTTTATTGCCGTTGTCCTTGGGGCAGGTAATGCCGCTGGCGGTTATGTGGTGACCGAACGTATGTTGGAAATGTTTACCGCTTCGCCTAACAAAGAGGGTAAGTGATGAATTTTATTGTTCAAGCATCGTATTTTGCGGCGGCGGTCTTATTTATTTATGGCCTAAAACGTATGAGTTCACCCTTACATGCTCGACAAGGAATTGTCTGGGCAGGTATTGGAATGGTGATTGCGACTGTCGCTACTTTCTTACATCCTGAGCTGCATGGCTGGCTGAATTTTCTGCTTATTATTCTAGGTATTGCTATTGGTGGTTATCTGGCGTGGATGACGGGCAAGAAAGTAAAAATGACCGATATGCCACAAATGGTGGCACTCTACAACGGTATGGGTGGTGGCGCAGCGGCTGCGATTGCGGGTGTTGAGCTGGTACGCATGGAAGAGATGAGCACAACCGTACAGCTCTTAGCCGTGATTGGCGCATTGATTGGTACGATTGCGTTTTCAGGTTCATTAATTGCTTATGCTAAATTGCAAGGCTTGATGCGTTCGACGATTCGCTTTCCTAAGCAGCAATATATCAATGCGGCTGTCTTTGGTGTCTTAGTGGTTTTCGGGCTGATTATCGCTTTTAGCAACACGTATAGTATGAATACTCTGTCGATCTTTTTCATCCTTGCCTTGGTGTTTGGCATTATGATGACTATCCCCATTGGGGGTGCAGATATGCCCGTGGTGATTTCATTATTTAATGCACTCACAGGTCTAGCCGTTGGTCTTGAAGGCTTTGTGCTAGAAAACCCAGCAATGATGATTGCAGGTATTGTCGTTGGTTCAGCAGGTACGTTGTTGACACAGCTTATGGCAAAAGCAATGAATCGCCCGATTAGTAATGTGTTATTTAGTAATTTTGGTGATGCACCGAGTGGTGAAGGACAAGCCGTCACAGGATTAATGAAGCCCATTGAAGCCTCTGATGCGGCGATTATGATGGCTTTTGCTGAAAAAGTGGTGATTATTCCTGGTTACGGTATGGCCGTTGCACAAGCACAACATAAGGTCTGGGAGTTGGTTAAAATCCTAAAAGATCGTGGTGTAACGGTGAAGTTTGCTATTCACCCTGTTGCAGGACGAATGCCCGGGCATATGAATGTACTGTTAGCTGAAGCGGGTGTGCCGTATGACATTATCTATGATTTAGATGAAATCAATGAAGCGTTTCCAACGACGGATGTTGCACTAGTCATTGGTGCCAATGATGTAGTCAATCCTGCCGCACGTACTGATCCTAGTAGCCCGATTTATGGAATGCCCATTCTAAATGCGGATAAAGCGAAAAATGTTATTGTCATTAAACGGGGTAAAGGTACTGGCTTCTCAGGTATCGAAAATCATCTGTTCTTTGGTGATAATACTCGTATGCTTTATGGTGATGCAACGGCAATGGCGAATGATTTGGTCGCTGGCGTGAAGGAAATGTAGCTAGGGTACTTGCTCTCTGAGCATAGTCAAAGAATATCTGCAAATTGCTGAAGAATAGCATTTGCAGACCATTGACATTATGCCTTTTATCTATTCCTACTAGGAGTTATCCACAGGCTATAACAAGTTATACACAACCGCTATGAGCTGTCTCAATTTGTCAACTAAATGACTGTAATTTTTTTTATCTATATAAGCTACTGTTTATTAAAAATAATTAGTGTTGTTTTTAAATTACAAGAAAAAAAAACAGTTGAAATAAAGAAACAAATTGTATAGCTAAAAAAGTTATCCACAGAGTTATCCACAGGCTATGGGGATAACTTTATTTCGTTTTATATTGCATATACTTAGCTGATATTTATCATAAATAAAATAGGTTTTTTTAGTGATAACTACATCAAACTGTATGATTTTTAATCAATTAAGCCTTAAAACTATGCCTATCAAACAACCCATTGTAAAAACTAAAAAAGGAACCGTTATTGTTCCTTTTTATTCGATTATTTTTCACCTGCCCACTTAGAGTTGGGACAATATTTTAATTCTGTTAAACTTTCCCGCACTCTTCGGCTACGCTCAGAGAGCGCGTTCCTTAAGCCTAGCAAGTATTATTTTAACGAGCTGCAACCCATTGACCTGTTGCATCTTTACAAGCTCTACCTTTCACTTGCTGTAAGCGTCCATCAATATAAGCATCCATATTATAATCACGACAAACACTTTGTTGACCATTGACGTTACTATTGTAAGTATTGGTTGGAGTCACCGTATAACGATTATTAGTTTGTGG
>CAYNGN010000327.1:0-3726 GCA_964396615.1 uncultured Thiothrix sp.
AGTATTTTAAAGAAACTATGTTGGCCTTTAAAGAAGGTGAACGTGTTAATGATCACTATAGTTTAATGCGAGGTTTATCCGCTAAGCTGACAGAAGAGGAAATAGACGAGCTGGCTCAATATTATTCGGCAAAACCATCTGAAGATGAGTAACCCCAAGTTTTTGGGAGAAGCCATAAGAGACTTATTTGATATGGCTATTATGAACCAACCTATGGGCTTGATATCAATAAATTTACAACATCAGAGTCAATTAATGATGCCATTTATACCTAACATACGTTAGTTTTCTGTCGGTTTTTGTATGTTACTTTTAAGGAATGTTTGGATGGCGTTATTAGACTCCATAATTTTTTAATTTAAGATAAATGAAAGGTAATCAAATGAAAAAGAGTAATAAATCACTTAGTCTTTGCGCTTTAATACTAGTGTTGGTTGGTTTTATGTTTGTGTCAACGAGCGTTGTGTTTTCCGATGAGAAAAAGGCAGAAGATGCAGTGACCACGACTGATGAAGGAAAAGCTAAAGAAGGTGATGATAAAGAGAAGAAAAAGAAAAAAGGCGGTGAAGAAGAACCAGAGTGTGAGTAATCTTTCATCAGGCATTCGCCCTTTAATAAAATAATGGAGTAGTAATATGAAATTAAAAAACTTAGCAAATAAAATAGTGGCTTTGATTATTTTAGCAGTATTTATCCCAAGCCTTTCATTTGCCGCAGATAGAAAAATGGCAATTCAACTTAACAGCAGTGATCCTCTTACACAAAAAATGGCATTGCTAAATGCAAGAAATCTAAAAGCTGTTATTGGTAAAGACAATATTGATGTCGAGTTAGTTGTCTATGGTCCAGGCTTGAGTATTCTTACAACAGAAAAAACAAACTCTGCTCGTGTTAAAGACTTAATGGATAACTACGGATTAAAAGTTAGTATTTGTGAAGGAACATTAAAAAATTATGCTAAAAGAAACGGTAGTGAACCAGATATTATTGATGGTGTCGCTCGTGTAAAAACAGGGGCTATTCGTATATTGGAGTTACAAGAACAAGGTTATGCTTATATGCGCCCGTGATCTACCGATGTAAGTAACCCAAGAGCACTTTTTATAGTGCTCTTTTTTTTGTATTGATATTGCAAAAGCACAAAAAAGCGGGGTGCTTCAATAATAGTAATTCCTTATCGACCTATTGTGTATCCCCGCTTTAACTTTAAATACTAACTTATGTTAATAAGAAAACAGTTCAAAAATGTAGAATGAGAAGCTTGATTTAGATCAAGTTAAAGGAGAGGACATGGTTGAATTAACAGAAGAAGAGCAAGAAGCAGCGATCGCAGAAGCCCCCAAAGGAACATGGGCAATTTTACTGGTTTATGCCGTATTAATGGTGCTCGGTTGGCTTTATATGTTTTATGGCTATTTCCTTCCTAAAGGTCCTGTGAATTAAACCCGCGCCACAATTCATAACAAGGAATGTTATATGCACGTAGATAAAACTGAAAAAAAATGGGTTATTCTTTCGTTCATAATAGCTTTTGGCATGATGGGTATTTTAGCTTCATATGCCATTAACAAAAACTTTCATCCTCCTAGTAATGTAGAGACGATTAATTCTACAACGCTGCATTTATCCGAGGAATTTAATGAAGATAGCATTGGCATCAAGCGAGAAGCGGATGGTTCATTACGCGTCACTATGGTCGCCGCTCGCTATGGTTTTTTCCCTCATAATATGAAAGTACCCGTAGATACGCCAATTAAATTCAGGCTTGCGAGTGCCGATGTTCTACACGGTGTACATATTTCAAAAACTAATATGAGTACTATGATTGTTCCAGGTTATATCTCTGAAGTGAACACTACATTCCCTAAGATTGGTAAGTTTCCAATGTTTTGCAATGAATATTGCGGTCTTGGACATGATTATATGTGGTCGCAATTAAATGTGGTTTCAAAAGAAGATTTTGAAGCTTCACTAAAAGAAGGGGATGAATAATGGAGTCACATTCATATGCAAGTAAGATAAGTCTTGTTAATCTTTGGATCGCGTTTATAACATTTCTTTTAGCTGCTTTTATGGGTCTTTATCAAGTTGCTGAACGTAGTGGTTTGTTTCCGCAGATTGAAGTTATTGAACTATATTACCGCTCGGTTTCAAGTCACGGTGTGATAATGGGTTTTGTACTCACGACTTTTTTTATAATGGGTTTTGGTTACTGGATTATTCATACTTCTTTAAAAACTAAGATTTGGGGTGGTGATTTACTGGGTTGGTTTGGTTTTTTACTTAGTCTTGGCGGTACAGTATTGGCTGCTGCTATGTTGTTCACTGGCGAAGCTTCGGTCATGTACACTTTTTATCCACCAATAAAAGCCAATCCATTGTTTTATTTTGGAGCTTTGTTTCTCGTAGCGGGTTCTTGGGTTTGGTGCTTGCAAACCGTTATGAGTATGAATGTTTGGAAAAAAGCAAATCCTGGTGTTGCTGTTCCATTGGCTATGTATGCTATGACAGCTAATGCTATTTTATGGTTTATTACCAGCCTTGGGGTTGCATCTGAACTGATATTTCAGCTGATTCCTTGGTCACTGGGTTGGATAGATACTATTGATGTTGGTTTGGCCAGAACCTTATTCTCGTGGACGCTCCATGCCATTGTTTATTTCTGGTTAATCCCAGCATACATTGCTTTTTACACCTTGATACCAAAAGCTGCAGGTGGTTATTTATTCAGTGACGAACTTTCTAGAATTTCTATTCTAATGCTATTAGTTTTCAGTGTGCCAATTGGAATGCATCACCTTTATGTTGACCCCTTTCAGGCTGCAGGTTGGAAGTTTGTACACATGATAGGTACTTTCATGGTCGCTATACCCACCATGATCACAGGTTTCACGGTGATTGCTTCTATGGAGGTTGCGGGGCGGATACGCGGGGGCAAAGGATGGTTTGGTTGGATTAAAGCATTGAATTGGTCTAATCCAATGGTTCTAGCAGGTGGACTATCCTTGTTAATGTTGACCATAGGTGGCTGGGGCGGCATGGTGAATGCTTCTTATGCAATGAATGTAGCCGTACACAATACCCAGTGGATTACGGGACACTTCCATCTTATTTTTGGCGGTACGACGGTTATTATGTACTTTGCTGTAGCCTATTATATTTGGCCTACTATGACAGGGCGTCCCTTGTATTCTACTAAAATGGCGTTATTGCAACTGTGGCTTTGGTTCATTGGGATGGTGGTTTTAACCTTGCCTTGGCATATTCTTGGTTTAGAAGGTCAACCACGTCGTATTGGTGTTTCTCCTTATGGAGAGGAAATTGTGGCACCTTGGGAGCCTTATCTTATTTTGATGTTTATTGGAGGGGTAATACTTGCCATATCTGCGCTACTGTTGGTGATTAATTTATTATTGAGTCACTTTAAAGATAAGGCAGCTAAGATGCCGATTATGGAATATGCAGAATCCATACATCCAGTCATAAATTTACCCAAATTACTCAATGGTTTTGGTTTTTGGACTGTTGTTATCGTGGTCTATATGTTAGCGAGTTATGGTTATCCAATATTACAGTTCTTCATTATGGATACCAACGGCACATTCCCATGGAGTATATAAACATGAAAAATCACAAAATGCGTCAGTCGTTTGTTTTAATGCTTTGTGTGTTGGGCTTTGGGTTACTAGGGAATATCACCCGTGTTTCTGCTGAACCTTCATCGAA
>CAYNGN010000328.1:0-3714 GCA_964396615.1 uncultured Thiothrix sp.
GAGTAGTTTAATGAAACCTAATAAAAAACGCTTTGGCTGTGTAAAAAACATTAAAAAAACATTATTTTTAATGTTTTTTTTAATCTCCCCTCTATTTGCTCAAAGTATTATTTTTCATGATGATTTTGTTGAATCAACATTAGATTCTGATTGGGTTTTGCGAGTAGGGAGTGGCTTTGGCAGTGGTGGGGATTTTTCAATTATTTCAGGGACTCCTGGCTTGCTGCAATATACTTTAACGAATGATGGGAAAACTTTGCAAGGAAATTCACTTTGGATTTATCGTCAATTTTCTGGTGATAATTGGCAGCTTGACATGAAAGTCCATTATGCCATGTTATCCTCTGGTCAAGGAAGGCAATTATCATTTCACATTTTTTTTGATGATGTTAATGAGATGCCTGTTTCTGGTGGCAATCATATTCACTGGTTTCGTGACCGTGATTTTAATCGTAATCAAATTTCTCTTTCAAGTAATGTAATTTCTACACAAGGGGGGACACGTCTTAATTTTTCACTTTTCAATAATGATACTTATATTGTACGCATTATTAGACTGGGAGATACTGTTACCATTAAAGCCCATGATGTAAACAGTACTGAATTTACGACGATGGCGGAATATGTTTTTCCTTCTGAAGTGTTGGAAAATAAACAGTTTGTGTTAATTAGTGGCTCTTCTCACGCAGGAGAATCTTCTAACAATATTGCTCAATATGACTATGTTACGGTGACAGATAATACAGATAGTTGTACTGTTTCTAAAACCTTACCAGACAATCAGTGGATGCAAATGGGTATTGCTTGTTTGCCCGATAATGCAACAGTACAAGCGGTTTTTGCTGATGATATGACTGGAACTTATGATGAAGATTGGGTGCTTTACCGGCGTGATGCTACCAGTGACTCCTATGTTAAAATGGGTCTGACCGATTCGGTTAGTCAAAGTGAGTCTTATTGGGTCATAAGTCTTTCTGGTGCTGCTGAAGTTGATGTTACAGGTAGCGAAACACCTGTTACTCATTCATCTGAATGTCCAAGTACCAATGGTTGTTTTGAAGTGCCATTAGTTTCCCTTTCAAGTGGTAGCACGCTCTGGCATCTTGTTGGACAACCCTTCGCGAGTACGATTAACTGGTCTGATGTTGATATTGTCAGCGACAGTACAGTATTTACTTCTCCGACTGACGCAGAAAGCAGTAATATTGTTCATCATAGTGTTTTTCGATATAACGGTAGTGGCTATGACACAATAAATGACAGCAACCCCAGCCCATTGCTGCCCATGGATGGGTTTTGGTTGTCAGTATTATCGGGTTCAGCTAGTCATAACGTCAAATTATTGATTCCAAAGCCCTCGAAAGTTATTAACTTTAAGGAATAAATACTAAATAACTTGATATTTTCTAAGGGACAAAGAGTTTAACAAACGTTTCCTTGCTTATTTGCTCCTAATAACTCACAGATAATCCCCCATGCTTGTTTTTCTGCGTTTGTAATTTTGGTCAAATATTTCATCGTTCACATGGCAAAGTAGAGCAGAATGTTTATAAGTTAGTGCAGCTATAGATGTTCAGATGCAGGATTTGTTTGACATTCAATCTTGGTGTCATTCACAGGATGGACTATGATAGTGCGCTTAATTATTCTTTAGCTGAGTGGTCTTAGTCCGATGATTATTTTTACTGGTAGTGATGCTCTTTCTGCTTTTCGTCAACAAAAGCTCTTACAACGGTTACAAGAAACCGTTCCTGCTATTACTGATGTTGCGGCGTGTTTCCAGCATTTTGTCCACAGTACGGAAACACTAGACACAGCACATCATCAACAATTAGCGCAGATTCTGACCTATGGTGAAGTGACTTCAGTTGCTAAAGCCAATGAAACAGGACAACTTTTCCTTGTTACCCCACGTCCTGGTACAATTTCCCCGTGGTCAAGTAAAGCAACCGATATTGTGCATAATGCGGGCTTACCTGCTGTTGAGCGGGTAGAACGTGGGATTGCTTATACGATTACCGCTGCTAAAACCCTTTCAGTTGAAGAGGCGGAAGTACTTTACCCCTATTTACATGATCGCATGATGGAAGTGGTTTGGTCATCACTGAACGATGCAGCTGCTTTATTTCAGGCGGCAGAGCCTAAGCCCGTGAAAACGGTTGATCTCAGTGAAAATGCGGAACAAGCCTTATCACGCGTCAATAAAGAATGGGGCTTAGCCTTATCTGCTGATGAGGTAAGCTATCTTGCACAACGTTATCAACAGCTAGGACGTAGCCCCAGTGATATTGAACTAATGATGTTTGCTCAGGCGAACTCAGAGCATTGTCGGCATAAAATCTTTAATGCCGATTGGATTATTGATGGTCAAAAACAAGATAAATCATTGTTTGCGATGATTCGTAATACTTACCATCATGCGCCTGAGGGTGTGCTGTTGGCTTATAGCGACAACTCTTCGGTCATTGAAGGGGCAGCCAAGGGGAAACGCTTTTTTCCTGACCCAAAAACAGGGGAGTATGGTGTGAGTGAAGAAGCGATTCATATCATTATGAAGGTAGAAACGCATAATCATCCGACGGCTATTTCGCCTTTCCCCGGCGCGGCAACAGGTGCGGGGGGTGAAATTCGCGATGAAGGTGCAACAGGTACGGGTTCTAAACCCAAAGCGGGCTTGTGTGGTTATTCAGTATCAAACTTACATATCCCTGATTATGCCATGCCGTGGGAAGTGGATTATGGTCGTCCTGAGCGTATTGTTTCCGCACAAGATATTATGCTGGAAGCGCCGATTGGTTGGGCAGCCTTTAATAATGAATTTGGTCGCCCCAATATTTGTGGCTATTTTCGTACCTTTGAAGCCGAAGTGCCAGGGGCGAGTGGCTTAGAGTTACGCGGTTATCATAAGCCTATTATGCTGGCAGGTGGCATGGGTAATATTCGTCCTGATGATGTGAACAAACAGGACATTCCCGCAGGAACGCCGATTATTGTTTTAGGCGGCCCTGCCATGTTGATTGGCTTAGGGGGGGGAGCTGCCTCATCAATGGCAAGTGGCACAAGTTGTGAACAGCTTGATTTTGCGTCGGTGCAACGCGGAAACCCTGAAATGGAGCGGCGTTGTCAGGAGGTTATTGATCGTTGTGTCGCGTGTGGTGATGATTCACCTATTTTGTCGATTCATGATATTGGTGCAGGGGGTTTATCAAATGCTGTGCCTGAAATCATTAACGATGCAGGGCGAGGTGGACATTTCCAGTTACGTGCCGTACCGAATGATGAGCAAAGTATGTCACCAATGGAAATTTGGTGTAATGAGGCACAGGAGCGTTATGTCTTAGCCATTGCTGAAGATAAGCTGGAGGTATTTAAGCAAATTTGTGAACGTGAACGCGCCATTTATGCCGTGCTTGGACAGGCGAATGAAGCGCAGCATTTGGTGGTTGAAGATAGCTTATTTGCCAATAAGCCTGTTGATATTCCGATGGATATCTTATTTGGTAAAGCGCCAAAAACGGTGCGTGATGTACAGCATAAAACCTTCCATAAACCGGCGGTTAATCTTAGCGATATTGAACTCGCTGATGCGATTGAACGTGTATTGCGTTTACCCAGTGTGGCTTCCAAAGCTTTTTTGGTTACCATTGGCGATCGAACGGTGACAGGGATGGTAACCCGCGATCAAATGGTCGGGCCATGGCAAGTACCTGTTGC
>CAYNGN010000329.1:0-3712 GCA_964396615.1 uncultured Thiothrix sp.
AATGTCATGGCGGAAACCACTGAGATACTTAAGCCTATCTGTCCATTGATAAGCGCCCAAAAGCCAAATGCCATAACGGTTGGTGCAAGGTTGGGGATTAGGCTAATGAGTCCATAGCGTATAGAACGTAAAGCAAGCATTAATATCAATGAAATCAGTACTAATGCAACCGCTGTTCCGAGCAACATACTGCGATTATTTTGCATACCAATATGTGAAAACATAATGGTTGGGCTTGAGCCAAATGTTTTTATTGCGGGTGTATTTTGTTGCATCCAGTCTTGTATGCGTTGTTCAAAGTCTAAAATTTGGACGCTTGAAAGTGTTTTGAGTGATACGGATAAACGTGTTGCTTGTTTATTGATATCAAGCTGGTTATTCAAGTCTAAACCATAAGGCAAGGACATTTCATAGAGTAATAAATACTGTGCTGCTAAGTCTTGTTGTTCAGGTAATTTATGCCAGCTTGCCTCATCAGCATGTAGGTTACGATTGAGGCGCTTCATAATGTCAGTAATGCTATTGACGTGTAGTACCTCAGGTTGGCTACGTAGCCATTGGCTAAACATTTCGACTTTTTGCTGAAATTCAGGATGCGAAATACCATTGCTTTCTTTTGAATTGAGAGAGAAGTCAACAAAGTAAACCCCTGTAAGGTTTTTGACCACAAAATCAGTATCAGTACGAAATTCGATACGTTCATCAAAGTATTCGATATAAATATCATTGATTTGGTTACGCGGAATTAAGAATGCTAAGAGTAAGATCAGTAAGCCTATGCCCCAAAGTAATGGCGTTTTTTTGCCAATGACGAAGTTGGCTAGTTTTAACATGAGGGTACTGGTAGGGTCTTGTGCTGCTTTAACGCGTGAAGGCAGGAGTGTAACTAAAGCGGGTAAGAAACTAATGGCTAATAACCATGCGGCCATCACACCAATAGCAGACGTATTGCCAAGATCACGAAAAGGCGGGGCATCACTAAAATTCAGTGTCATAAAACCAATAGCGGTGGTTAATGAAGTGAGGAATACAGGGGTAAAGTTGATGCGTAGGCTTTCGCGCATGGCTGTTATTTTATCGTCACCTAAACGCATTCGTTGCATCCAGTTCGATAAAATATGTACACAATCAGCGACTGCAATTGTGAGTACAATGACAGGAGCAGACATCATTGGTGACGTTAAAGGAAATCCCATCAAGCCCGCTGAGCCTAGTGCGGTAACAATGGAAAGTAAAATTACGACAAAGGTCACTAATGTACCAGCAAAACCACGTAATAACAGGAGTACCATGAGTAAAATAGCAATAAATGCCATCGGTATTAGGTGTTGCATGTCATATTTTGAGGCTTCTGGAAAGGCATTGTTAAGCATAACAACACCTGTTAGATAGACATCAAGTTCAGGGTAGGTGGCATTAATATACGCTTTGAGTGCGCGTATTGAGGTGATAACTTCAGGTACTTCTTTGGTAATATCTTTTCCTGGTAACTCTACAGTGACATTGATCGCAGTGACGTGTCCTTGTGGTGAGATGAGCCGTTTGACTAATAAGGGTTCATTAAGCGCAATTTTCTCAATATTTTTGAGTTGTGCGGCACTAAGTTTCTTCGGGTCTTCAACCAAATCAGTAACGGTGAGGTCATCGCCTTTTGCATAAGTATGCTGATAATTAGAGAGTGAATCTACACGCAGGGAGTAGGGGGTTTGCCATGCGCGTTTAGTAATATCAACGACGGCATGCAATGTTTCAGCAGTGAATACCTTACCCTCTTTAGGGGCGAGTACCATCAGTACATTATCATTCTTGGTGTAAGTGGTTTGTAGTTCTTCAAAAGCAACGAGTTGTGGGTTATCACCATCAAAAAAGACACGATAGTCATTATCAAATTTAAGGAAACGCATACCGCTTGCGAGGCTGAAAACAACAACGACTGAAAGAAGTAGTGTGAGCCAGCGATGCTGCATGATCCAGTTGATATAGTTCGTGCTCATGTTTCATTTTCCTGTTGAGCATTTGGACGTAAAGTGTCTAGCAATGTGATTAATCCTTGTCCGCAATGTAGCAGCAACTCCATGCTTTGTGCATTTTTTGCCATACCCATACAGCCTTCTAGGGTGGCAGTAAAAACAATGGCGATTTGTTGAGAATTGACTTCTTTTTTGACGGTATTATCGACTTTTCCTTGCTCAAGAACTTGCTCTATTACATCGCGCCATTCGGCATAAATAGTTGCGATTTTTTCGCGAAAAATAGGATCAATGGGTGACATTTCTTGGGCTAAATTATTGAGTGGGCAGCCTAGCTCTATGTCCTCTTGAGTGAGTTTTTCACTCACATCTTTAATGGTTTTTGTCAGTGCATCAATGGGGTTTTTTGTGCCTTGTAAGGGAGCTACCCATTCTGCGATGAGAATTCCACGAATAATTTCATCCAGTACGGCATGTCCTAAGCTTTTTTTGTTGGGGAAATGATGATACAGCGCGCCTTTGGTAAGGCCTGTATTTTTAAGAATATTTTGCAAACTTGCTGCCTGATAACCCATACGATGAATTTCCATAAAGGCCGCTTGTAGTAGCATTTTCCGTGTTTCTTCGCTGGTACTTGTTGAGCCACTAGTATTACAGTGAGAGCATTTAAAGAAATGCCACCATGCTGTTGTGTCTTTTGTCTTGTTGTCTTTTTTTGTCATGAGTGAAAGCATCCATACCAATTGGTATGTTGAAGGGTAGCACTCATACCGATTGGTATGCAATAGAAGAAGAGGGTTTTTTTAGGCTATCTATTTAAGCGTGTCTCCTTCGGTTACGCTCAGGGTGCTAGTAACGAGCTCTCTAAGGGTAGCCGAAGAGAGCGAGAAAAGTAAATTGAAGTACTATTTGTATTTACAAATCAAAATGCAACGTACATGAGTTACAAATATACGCTTTTTGAGTGGTAAATATTTTTTTGAGGAGAGTTTGTTCGCCTTCACGCACTTTTCGTCTGTTACAACGTGGACAGGCTAAGGTTGGCAGGAATCCTGTTGCTTTAAATTTCTGAGTGACTGAGAGTGTATTATGGGGATTTTCATCATCATAATAGTAAACGTAAAAATCAATTTTAGAACGATCTAATCCAATAACATCGACACATTCACTAAGAAAGGGATGTAAAAGATGTTGTTCATGTAGGCGAGTTTGTAGTCTATCTATTTCGGTCATGCTTGGTAGACCTTTTTCCATACCTGGGATGAAGAAGGCAAAAAGACTGTAATGCTGACCTAGATGGTCGCGAAGTTGATGTACATCAACACTAAATAATTCCCGTAATACCAGTAATTTCATGAGGAGAATAGGATTTGGAAAAGCATCTCCCATTGCTTTCGAGTTATGGCTTAATAATGCGTCAAGTTTTTGCCAAGGCGCTGTTGTTGCGAGGCTTTCTATTTTACGTAGTTGTTTTTTTGTCAAAAGAGGTGTTGGATTAGTGTTAACATCTAATGCTGTTTTTTCAAAGGGTGTGGGTATCGCTGTTGACATGTGTAAATTAGGAATGCTGGTAAATAATGTTACTAACCAGCGTTATCCTCCTCGTAAGTTATGGTCTTTCCTACCAAACAATATGCTATAACAAGGCTTATTGTATTTCATATGCAGGCAGATAAGTGGTTTTTTTGTTAGATTTATTTTATCGAATAGCTCTTTGGGTTTACCCATAAAGTAACCTCACT
>CAYNGN010000330.1:0-3711 GCA_964396615.1 uncultured Thiothrix sp.
ATTTATCGCTAACACATTGATTTTAGAGGGCAGCTTGAGATGCTCTGAATCGCTGAATAATCTTAAAGGTTTAATAGAAAACTCAAATCAATGCTTATTATTCACGGCCTCATTATAGGCAGCCTCTCAATGTATGCCAGCCTGACAACACACAAAGCACTGAAGAAAAAAAAATACAGAGCATTACAGCATAAAATGATTGCTTGTGTTGATCAGGCTAATTCTGGCGATAGCTTACCTATTAAACATGAAACAGACACCACACTGGTGACAACAAAAAATCGAGTGAGTGAAAGCAAAAAAAATTTCGCGGTTGCCAGTGTCTCACTAGGGCTGATTGTTAGCGGGTCTATTCTTTTTGCACCACTTTCCTTACTGGGTGCAGCAGGTTTGGTTTACCTTGTGTGGCCAACATGGAAGCAAGGTTACAAAGACCTTACCCAGAAACGGTGCTTTACTCGTATGGTTCTTGAATCATTTATTTTACCCGTCACGTTGCTCACAGGCAATTTTCTTGCGGCTGGGTTTGCCTACTGGTTTTTGTATTTTGCTCTCAATAACGTTGCCAAAGCAAAGGGTAATGCTACCAAAAATTTAGCCAATGTGTTTGTCACCCCTTCCAATCGCTTAGTGTATGTGATGCGTGATGATGTGGAGGTTGAGCTAACACTAAAAGAGCTACAAGTTGGCGATGTTATTGTACTTGGCGCAGGTGAGATTATTCCCATTGATGGCATAATTACCAAAGGGCATTGCGCAATTGATCAGCACCTCTTAACGGGAGAGTCACAACTAATTGAAAAAAAAGTAGATGATAATGTGTTTGCCTCGACCTTACTCCTCACAGGACCTATTTATGTGAGGGTCGAAAAAGCAGGCACAGCAACCATTGCGAGCCAGACGAGTAAACTGTTGAATGAAATGACCGCTTTTACTGAAAATCTTGAATTACGCAGTATTGATATGTCAGACCGTATGGCATTACCCTATTTTATGCTAGGTGCAGCAACCACCGTCTTTCGAGGCGTAAGTAGTGGTTTAGCCATTTTCTGGGCTCCCATTGACGATGCACTCTATGCAGCAGGACCATTAAGTGTCTTAAATTATCTCAATATTGCCTTACGTCGTGGCATTCTTGTTAAAGATGGGCGCGTCCTAGAAACCCTACGCCATGTTGATACGATTGTATTTGATAAAACAGGCACATTAACAAAAGAAATACCGAAGGTCGTTAGCATTCACTCTGCGGGAGAAATCAGCGAGCAGAGTATTTTACGTTATGCGGCTGCCGCTGAACAAAAACAAGTCCATCCTGTTGCCGTAGCAATTGTTGAGGCAGCTACTGAACAAGGTGTTGAGCTTCCTACAGCTAAAGGTTCTGCGTATAAAACAGGTTATGGTTTAACCGTCACCATTGGTGAAAAAACCGTGCAAGTCGGTAGCTATCGTTTTATGCAACAATTATCATTAGAACTTCCCAGTACCTTAGAAACCATCCACAGCCATGCCGATGAACAAGGCTATTCACTGATTTATGTTGCTGTCGATGAGCATATTATCGGCGTACTTGAACTCCATGCAGCACTACGTGAAGAGACGGCAGAAGTGATTACTACACTGCGTGATAAGGGCTATAAGTTATGCATTATTTCGGGGGATCATGAAAAGCCAACCCGTCATTTAGCGCAACAGCTAGGTATTGATCATTATCATGCTGAAACCTTGCCTGAAGAGAAGGCGATGTTGATTAAAGCTATGCAACAAAAAGGACAAGTGGTTTGTTATCTTGGTGATGGTATCAACGATACTATTGCACTCAAACAAGCCGAGGTGTCGATATCCCTACACGGTGCGTCCACCATTGCCACGGATACCGCGCAGATTGTGTTAATGAATGAACAGCTTACCCAATTACTTGAGGTGATTGCTTTAGCCAAGGATTTAGATCGTACCTTCAAAAATACCATTACCGCCAGTGCTATTCCTAGTGTTGCTATCGTGGGTGGGGTCTTTATTTTTCATCTTGGTATTACTGCTGCTATCGTGGCGTACCTTGCAGGAATGGGGATGAGTTTCACCTCTGCGATGTTGCCTTTGTTAAAGGAAAAAAGTAATGGTACTGAAAAAATAACCGATAGCTTCTCCTAGTGCATTATGTTGCTAACTGGATTTCTTAGTAAGTATTTTCCCACCCGCGCGATAATGATCATAATTAAAGATAATTGTGAGTGCTTTACAATCCCCATACACCCAGTTTACGTTGATGATAGCGCTCATCACGCTGCCAAATTTTATCATCCCATGCGACCTTGGGACGGCGATTAAAAATCAATAAATGTGCCTCATCCGCCGCACATTGATCAGCATATTGCGCTGTCTGCTTAAGCCCCTTCGAGATTGTTTTATCCAATGCGTGATACAAAATTTTCAACTCTAATACAATACGTTGCACTTCACCCTGAAAACCGTCTTTTTTATTTACAGGCCATTCAATAAATAAATCGGTACGTTTTCGTCCTAAACCGTATTCCCGACTAATGCGTCCACCGCCATTAATAATACGTTGCAAAAATGCTTGCAATAACAGTTGTGGTCCCGCTTCTTTGTAATCAAAACGCTCAATCGATGCATCGGCATTTTCACGGAAAAATTGCTGGAAGGCGGTGAGTAATTTTGGTATATCAAGACGATGTTGTGGTGTGAGATACCATGATTGTTGATATGCCAACATATATTGCGTGGTGTAGATTAATTCGCGTGGAATCGTTTCACGATAAATACGATTGGCAATAGCTAACATGGGAAAACGACGAATTAAACCCAAATCTTCCACTTATTGTAGGTCATCTGTTGGTACTTTACTGATTGCTTTATTTTCACCAGCAAGTAAAACTGAAATGACGCTATGTACGCGTTTTTCTTTTAATTTATCAGTGAGTTGATCCAAATGTGTGGTTCGCGATTGGATTAAGTTCTCACGTGCTTGCCAATAATCGTCTAAGGTGATGCTGATTTGTCGACCCTTTCGTAGTCGTTTATTGCGTGAAGTGAGTTCATAACCCAAGGCATTGACTAGCCACGGTTGACCATAGGTGTCTTGCCATAATTCAGCGAAAATACGTTGATCAAAGGTTTGTCCTGTTTCTTGGCTATGTTGTTGCCATAGTGCATGGACTTCGTTAGACGATAAATTTCCCAAACGTAATGATTCCGCTTTGATATTAAATGCTGACCCTCCTGTAATAATTTCGTGATGTGCTGTATGAATACGATAATCGCGTATATCACGTATGCCACAAAGAATGATGGCTTGTGGGAAAGCATGAGGTCGTTGGGTATAGCCTGCACGAATTTGCCGCAATAGTGAGATCAAGGTATCACCGACTAATGCATCAACTTCATCTAAAAACAACACAGTGGGTTTATCAGACTCCATTGCCCATCGTTCCAACAATGTTGTTGGCCAGTTTTCAAACTTTATCTTATTTTCATCTAATGCCATAAACCAATCCATCATACGATGGTCGTTTAAGTAAAGCTTCGCCATACGCGCTAAGGTGTAGGCAATGGTATTCATGCTTTTCCCAACATCATTACGCAACGCTTGGGCCGCTTCAACATTGGCATATAGCGCATGGTAGTTACCTTGCTGGTTCAGGTGATGCATTAAGGCTAATAGGCTAGTGGTTTTGCCTGTCTGACGAGGTGCAT
>CAYNGN010000331.1:0-3694 GCA_964396615.1 uncultured Thiothrix sp.
GATTCGGAATAACCGCCAATCACCTCATCGACCATATTGAACGCCATATAGAAAACAGTTGGTTTGACTGAGCCTCGTAATTGGATACCTTTATCTTGCATTTCCTGACTTAAACCCATTGCGCCTGCTGATGAGACTTGTACTGCTTGATCAAAGGCTTCAGAACTAATGCCTGACGCATCGTAATAGCCTTGTAAGAATTTATTCCATAGCGGAATGCTTTCTTTTTCGAGTGAATAGATCACTTCGTTAATAAAGGGGAGCTTTTGCCTGCATCGGTTAGCAACTCAGCGGGAATAGCGGTTGCAGCCGCTTGTTCTGCCGTGATGCTGGGGTAAAAGGCATCATGGTAATTCGGGTTAGCTAAGAGGCGCATTTGTTTATTGGGGTTATTTTCAACCAAGGTGTAGGGACCTGTGCCAACAGGGAAAAAATCGAGGGTGAGATTCTTTTTGATTAAGCCTGCTTGTTGGTAGAACAAATCAGCCTCCCACGGAATAGGGGCAAAGAAGTTCATCGTCAACCAGTAAAGAAACTGTGGGTAGCGCCCTTTTATTTTAATGGTTAATGTATGCTCATCCACAACCTTGATACCTGAAATAGCATGAGGGCGTAAATCAATCGCTTGCTTTTTTTCTTTATGCGCTTTGGCAAAATCAGTAATGGTTTTTGAGTACTCTTCTAGTCCAACAATATAAGGCAGCATTGAACCTAAAATAGGTGAATGGTTTTGCCGTACGGCCATGCGTTTAATCGCATACTCATAATCGGCTGCATGTAAGTTACGTGACGCTGTTTGGGGGAAATCATTAAGATGACTAATGGTGTCTAAAGTATCAGCGGATAAATCACTATATAGTAGGCTGCCATCGTCGTTTTTAACAAATGCAGGATGATTTTGATAGCGAATATCGTTTCTTAAGGTTAGGCGATACTCGGAATAAACGACAGCTGTTGATGCTTTATCAACTTCATTCTTTTCAGCATCTAAATAACGTACACTTGGCATGGTGGTTAAGGTTAGTGGTTCTAATTCATAGGGTCGTTTGAGATAGTTGTACTGCAAGGGCGGTTCGTAAATTTGACTGATAATTCCCCACTCATTAGAGCTATAAGAAATAACAGGATCTAAATGCTTGGGGGGGGCTGAGAAGGAAGAAAACAAGACATCTTGTTTTACCTTATCAGCATGATGTGGGCTGTTCCAGATGGAAGCATAAGTACTTATTGTTGCTGTTAGTGTCAATAATAGCAGTGTAGTGAGAAGTCTATTTTTCATTTAATTAATATTATTAGCAAAATAAGCGAGGTTCTTAGTGTGCGATCCCAGTTAGGCTGCTCATCATAGCGAGCTGCAACAAGAATAGCCAATGCTCCCCCTTTATATTGCTTTTTTATCAGCAAACAGCAGCAAAAATGAAAATAATCCTGACAAGTTGGCGTTTTATGCCTATATTTAATAGGATATGATATATATCAAGAAATATAAGGTGTAGTTTGACATAAATTAAACACGACATGGAGAATGTACCCAATGAATACACAGGATTTCCCTAATGCTCCACATGGCTGGAGTGTCAAAGATACAGAAAAAAAAGCAACAGAACTAGGTTTGGAGTTAACTAACGATCATTGGTCAGTTGTACAAGCCCTGCAAGAATACTTTAGTAAAAATGACAGTATCAATCGCCGTGAATTAACCGATGCATTAGAAGAAAAATTCCATAATAAAGGAGGTCTAAAAAAACTGTATAAGTTGCTTCCTGGTGGTCCTGTTGCACAAGGTTGTGTGATTGCAGGTATTCAAGCGCCAGCAGGTAGTGTTGATCATTCGTTTGGTAGTGTTGTTTGATTTATTCTTTATAAGTAGTAGAAAAAAGAAACTAAATAATAGTTAGTGATAATTAATTGTTCTTTAGTTTTTAAGTAAACAAAAAATTGAAAAATAATGTTATTTAGTGAAACAATAATAAATAGCGTTAATTGAAGAATTAACAGTGTGTCGTTAATAATGGACGGCAGTAATCGTTTGTTATATCAATGCTATACCCACTCTATATAATAAATTCTTAATTATATAAAACTATCAGAAGTTGTAAATTACCCACATAACATGCTAATTAGAGACGGTTTTTAGTATAGTCAACCGCCTAAAAACACTTTACAATAATTATAATTTAATAATATATTAAATTAGTAAAGTATATTTATGGTTATTTAAAAAGGTAGCGCGTTGAATTTTATAAATTGTAATTTGTATAAATATAGCCGAGTGTTAGATGTTTGTTTGAGATATAATATAATGTTATGTTATACAATGTATAACATAGGCTAAGGGCTAAGGGCTATGGTTACTCTATCTATTATTCGTTGCAGAATAATGCGGTTAAATAATGTTTTACTGATGGTTTTTTGGGTTGCTGTTTTTTTATCTATGCCGTCACAGGCTAAAATGCAGAATACTGGGAAAGCGTGGCAAGGTGTTGTCGTTCGTTCAGGAGCGTTAATGATTGCCAGTGGTGTGCCTATTACTTCCTGCCATGTTTTAACCAATGAGCATGTAATACGTGGTAGCAAGCGTGCCAGTGTTAGCTATAATAATCATCGCTATGATGCCAATGTGATTGATATTCAGCAGTATCATGATCTTGCCTTATTAGAGTTGCCGACTTGTCCTATCCATCGCTATGCACAGGTTTCTAAGATTCGTCCTAAAAAAGGGGATGTTTTAACCTCTGTTTATTATAAGCCAGGGATTAATTTGTTTCACCAAATGATCAGAACAACAGGAATATTTTTGGGTTATCAAGAGATTATTACTGAAGAAAACAAAACTATGCTGTCAATGATGATTGATGATAAAACACCAAGAATACATGCATCAGGTGGTGGAGTTTCAACAAAGAATGGTCTGGTGTCGGTTATTTTTGGTGTGCTTGATAATAAGAAAGCGCAAGCAACCTTTGCAGTAAGTTATGACGGACTAAGGGCATTTTTAGACAGAAATGGGTTGTAGTTATATAATCCTCTGCTATTTGTAATGAATCTTGGATAAAACGGCAATGAACTTTATCGAATCGCGTGGTAATGATGGTGAGCAGCCGCTCAATGTTAGCTTTTCCGAAGCTATTTTGTCGCCAATGGCTTCTTTTGGTGGAATTTATGTGCCAGAGAGGCTTCCTACATTGGGTGAAAATTTCCTTGAGCAGCATATTGAGTCTAACTATAAAGTATTAGCTAGAGCCATTTTAGCCGCGTATGAAATTGATATTGAAGCGGCTGTTATTGATGAAGCGCTTGCCTTGTATGATCATTTTGATAATTCACAAAACCCTGTTCCAGTGGTACGGGTGAAAGATGACCTATATGTGAGTGAGCTTTATCATGGTGAAACGCGTGCCTTTAAAGACATGGCATTACAGCCGTTTGGCATTGTGTTGTCTTCTCTCGCACAGCAGCGTAATGAAAATTACTTAATTATGACCGCAACCAGTGGCGATACGGGGCCTGCGGCATTAGAAACGTTTAAAAATAGAGCTAATGTACGCGTGGTTTGTCTTTATCCTGAAGGAGGGACATCGGATGTTCAACGTTTGCAAATGGTCACTGAGGATGTCGAAAATTTAAAGGTTATTGGTATTCATGGTAGCTTTGATGATGCGCAAACTGCGCTTAAAACGTTACTTTCTTCACC
>CAYNGN010000332.1:0-3688 GCA_964396615.1 uncultured Thiothrix sp.
AAAGGACGGAAAAGCTACACTCAGTGAAAAAATAAAATATGGCAAAACAGTACTTGAAGAAAAAGCAAGTGATGGAAAAGCAACAATTGGCGTTCTTTCCGCTGGAGTGACTGGTGCTGTCGCTTCATCAATAAAAGCAAAACCAGCAACCTCAACTGATACCGAAGAAACGAAGAATAAGACAAAAGATGCTCCTAAAACAATCAGCAAAACATTAGGTGAACGACTAAAGGCAGACAAGGCAACACTTGATGAAAAAATAAACGACAGCAAAACAACAATTGGTGAGAAATTAAAAGATAGCAAAGCGACAATTAGCGATAAATTCAAGGACGGAAAAGCTACACTCAGTGAGAAAGTAAAGGATGGAAAAACAGCACTTAGAGAACAAGCAAGCAATAGCAAAGCAGCAATTGGTGCTCTTACTGCTCAAGCAACTGCTACTGTCGCGTCATCAATAAAAGTAAAACCAATAGTCTCAACAGAAATAAATGAGCAAGCCCCAAAATCACAAAACTTTATTGATGCTGAACTACTTAAAAATGAAGATAAAACAAACACTTCTGCTAAAAGCAAAGCAGCCACTGGACAATTTGCTGATTTAGCCCATTTGCAAAAAATAGATGGAGCTCCCTCAAAACTTGAAAGAAAATTCAGTTTTCTATTAGATACTCATGCCAATACAGACCAACAAAAAGATGATTTAACAAGAGTTATGGGTATTGGAGAAAAAATTATAACTTTATTGAATAACGCTGATATTCATACCTTCAAAGCATTAAGTGATACACCTGTTAACGTATTACAAAAAATCTTAGATGATGCTGGCACAAACTTCCAAAAAGCAAACCCAGAAACATGGCGAGAACAAGCAAGTCTCGCTGATAAAAAGGAGTGGGATAAACTGAAGTCTTATAACAACCAACTAAAATAAGGCTTTTATATCAACGCCTCAGCTAATGGTATTCAATAAGCTGAGGCTATTGTTTTTTAAGCATATAATGCTTTGGCGTGATAAGCTAAATGTTCGCCAATAAACGTTGCAATAAAATGATAGCTATGACCATAGCCCTCATGCATACGTAAAGTCAGCGGAAAATCACTAGCCTTACACGCTGCTTCTAACAGCTTTGGGTATAGTTGCTCAGCAAGAAACTCATCATCTAAGCCATGATCAATGAATAAAGGCGTTTTTTCCGCTCCAGCACTCACCAAACAAGTCGCATCATACGCTTCCCAAGAAGATGGATCATCCCCTAAATAAGCACTAAAACAGCCCTTCCCCCAATCACAAACAATAGGATGACAAATCGGTGCAAACGCAGATACCGAACGATACATTGCAGGATTTTTCAACGCACAAATCAATGCACCATGTCCTCCCATCGAATGCCCTGAAATTGAACGACATTTCGCAATCAATGGAAAATGCGCCTCAACCAACTCAGGTAGTTCTTTTGTGACATAATCATACAGATGGTAATGCGCTGCCCATGGTGCTTGTGTCGCATTAACATAAAAACCCGCTCCTTTACCCAAATCATAACGTGTCTCATCATCAGGCACATCTGCACCACGCGGGCTGGTATCAGGAAGAACCAACGCAATGCCTAACTCTGCGGCATAACGCTGCGCACCTGCTTTCGTACGAAAATTATCATCCGTACATGTCAACCCTGATAACCAATACAATACAGGCACATTTTCTGTGGCTGCTAATGGAGGCAAATAGATAGAAAACGTCATTTCACACTGACAACTTACCGATTGGTGAGTATAACGTTTTAACCAGCCTCCTGATTCTTTGACAGACTCAATTTCTTTCAATTTGTGCGATACCATGAGCAATCCTTAACTAAAAAATAATGACTGAACGTATACTTTTACCTTCATGCATTAAATCAAATGCGGTATTAATATCTTCAAGCCCCATAGTATGAGTCACCATACTGTCCAGCTCAATCTTCCCATCCATATAACGATCAACATACCCTGGCAGTTCAGTACGTCCTTTAACACCGCCAAATGCTGTACCCTTCCATGTACGTCCTGTCACTAACTGAAATGGGCGAGTGCTAATTTCCTGACCTGCTCCTGCCACACCAATAATAGTCGAAACCCCCCATCCCGTATGACAGCACTCCAAGGCTTCACGCATCACATGCACATTACCAATACATTCAAAAGAATAATCCACACCACCTTGGGTCATCTCAACAATAGCCTCAGTGGTTGTTACCCCATTAAGCTTATTAGGATTAATAAAATCAGTCGCGCCCAGTGCTTGTGCCATCTCCCACTTATCATCGTTAATATCAACAGCAAGAATACGTCCTGCTTTTGCCATCACTGCACCTTGAATACATGATAGGCCAATGCCGCCTAAGCCAAACACCGCAATGGTAGAACCCGCTTCCACATTGGCGGTATTGAGTACCGCACCAATTCCCGTAGTCACACCACAACCCAATAAACAAACCTTATCTAAGGGTGCTGCTTTATTAATTTTTGCTAAGGCAATTTCAGGCACAACGGTATATTCAGCAAACGTTGAACAGCCCATATAGTGGTAAATCGACTGACCCTTTTGAGAAAAACGACGTGTGCCATCAGGCATATAACCTGTCCATATTGTGCTGGCAATAGATTGGCATAGGTTACTTTTCGTTGAGTTACAATACTGACAATCACCACACTCAGGAATATACAACGGAATAACATGATCGCCAGGCTTAAGACCTTTTACCTCAGCACCACACTCAACAACCTCACACCCCCCTTCATGTCCCAGTATGGCAGGGAAAGAGGCTTCAGGATCTTCCCCTGATAAGGTAAAGGCATCAGTATGGCAAACGCCTGAAGCAATGACTTTTAACAATACCTCGCCTTCTCTTGGACCTGCGACTTCAACATCTTCGATCTCTAGTGGTTTTTTCGCTTCCCACGCAACAGCGGCTCGACACTTCATATGTTATATTCCTTAGCGATTGTTTACTGTTTATTTTAGCAGAAGCAACATAACACAAGTATTACTCAGCGTATTAGCAAATTTACATAACAAACGCTATGATAGATAAACGAACAATAAACCATCAAAATGGATAAAAAAATGAAACAAAAATACCTGTTTTCGGTAATCGCTAGTTGTACCATTCTCTCAACATCTGTCTATGCAAGTGAGTATCCTACTGCTATTCCACCAGCACCACTACAAGCAATAGAAACAACACCAACTGCACCAAGCACAACAGCAAAACCCTCTGCACCTGCCTCAACCACGCCAACCACAGCGACAACAAAAAAAGGCTCTCATAGCGAAACAATGGGTGGCTATTTAGGTATTGGTATTGATGTGCTGCCTAAAACAGTTGCAGCACAATTGCCCACTAGTGTTTCTGCTGGACAGGGTATTATTGTGACTCGCTTTGCCAAAAACTCCCCTGCTGAAAAAAGTGGCCTTAAAGCTAATGATATATTGCTGGCTTATGACGACACTAAAATTGTCCACCCACAACAGTTTATCAACCTCATTCGTGATGATAAACCAGGTCGTGATGTAAAAATAACCTTGCTACGTAATAGCAAAACCATTACCCAAAACGTGACACTAGGAATGCAAGAAATCACGCCAAAATCTGATATACCTTCTAATTACACAGGGTTAGCAATTAAGAAAACAGGGGAAAAT
>CAYNGN010000333.1:0-1330 GCA_964396615.1 uncultured Thiothrix sp.
GTGGTCATTTGGCTTTTTTATTGTTATTGGTATTTCATTAAGGATACCAAATGACTGCTCTTTAGTGTGAATTTGTTACCTTGTTTTGAACCATGCTAATAATTACATTAGTTTATGTCAATTATAAATTAAACACGCATAAAATAGGTAGCAAGACCCTCTATAAGTAAAATTATAATTACTATTATTTATATGCTACATTGCCATTCATCTTATTGTAATAACCGATAGTCTAGGCTTTTTAAATAATAATAATGGAAATACAATGACTCTTTCCCCTTTCAAACGTAATCTTATCGCGCTTGCTATTTCTGCAATCATAGCCACAGGCTGTGGTGGTGGGACTACATCAACAACTTCAAATCCCACATCCTCAACACCTACCACTATTGATGGAGCTGCTGCTAAAGGTATTGTAAGTAATGGCATTATTACTGCTTATGAACTCGATGCACAAGGCGCAAAAGGTGATGCTGTTGGTAACGCTACAACAGATGCTGATGGTAGCTACTCACTTACACTTGATGCCACTTATGATGGCACATTGGCCTTACTCATTGAATTAACCACTGGTTCAACAACACTGATGGTTTGTGATGCCTTAAACGGCTGTGGAACAACAGCTCGTGGCAACACATTGACTCCACCTGCTGATTTCACTTTAAGAACCATTCTACCTGCTGCTACTGCGGGCAGTAGCATTAGCGCACAAATTACTCCTTTTACCGATATGGCTGCTAGTATTATTACAGCCAATGCCGACACCTCTGAAGCCGCTGTTCAATCAGCCATCACCCAAGTAACAGATCTTGTTGGATTCAATATCATTGAAACAAAGCCTGTTGATATCACTAAAGATATCAGCAATGAGTCTGTTGAAGCGCAACGCTATGCACTTATGTTAGCCGCCATTGCTAGTCTTGCTTTTCAAGATGCGGATGGTGATGGTGATATTGATGCTGACGATATGCAAACAAACCTCCAACACTTCTCTAATGATTTTGCTGATGGAATATTAGGTGATGCTACAAATGACTCTGGTCTAAAACCAGCAGATCTAGTCCAAGCTGTTAATAATGAACTTGCCAATGATGACAATAAGAATAATTTAAGTGAAGATACTAGAACAACTGCACAACAAACCAATGATCTTTTTGAAACAAGAATTGATGATGACGGTAATTTTATCTCCATTACTCCAACTACTGGTACTGACACCAATACCGATACTAAAAAAGATACTAATAAAGATAAAAATACAGAAACATATAAAAAAACCAAAACAGAAAAAGATACACCTACAAAAACAGATACAACAGAAGAAAAGAAT
>CAYNGN010000333.1:1352-3627 GCA_964396615.1 uncultured Thiothrix sp.
AAATTATATTTTTTAAAATACATATAATTATACCGATAATATTACTTACAATAATACTTATACCATTACTGACACCAATACCGATATTGCCAAAGCAAAAGCATTAGTTAAAGAAACCCGTACATGGATAACAGCCTTAGGAAGTCTTGAAACACCTGCAAAAGCCTTTGGTACAGAAGCAGAGACGCTTACTCAGACTTTTGATACCAATGCACAAGCAATTCTAGAAGTAGTCGGGCAAATTATTACCGTCGTCGATGAAGCCATTGCAAATGCACGCAATATGCAACAACCGATTCCTGAAAGTGTAACCGTACAAGGCAAAACGGTTACCATTATTAATAATAGTGTAACAGGTACAACAGATCTTATGGTTACAACGCCAGCTTCTGGTATTGCAGGTGTCAATGTTACCTTTAGCATAAACGCAACACATGATCTTGATTCTTCAATCATTGCAGCAGGTAAACAAACGCTCAAAGTCAGTGGTGAAGCAAGCAATGATTCAGCCAAAATCGTTCTTACAGAAACAACCGCTATAGTAGACTTAGCAAATCAATTTATCCTTAAAAGCAAGACAAATCTAGACGTTAAGGCAGACCCAGATGTTATTACATTAACTATTCGTGGTGGCATAAGTATTGCCAAACTGAGTAATGGCTCTCCAACAGGTGATCAGATTGAAGGTCAAGCTGATATTGAGCTCGTCAAACTGACAACAGCAGGTGGTTCAGCAATTGAAAATATTAGGCTTAGCTTACAAAAAATAGCCTTGAAAGAGCTAAAAATAATAAATAGTCAAGGTGAATATGCTGGACTTAGTGTTGTTTTGACGATTGATAATGCGGCTACCTTTGATACCTTTGCTTTTTTAAATAATAAATCCGTTATCAAGCACAGCACTCATGAGAAAAACGGCGTAACACTTACCTTTGATCCAACAGAAGCGGCAAACACTTTAGGTATTACAACGATTTATGATGCGTGCTATGGAACAGATTGTGCGGGTGGCTATTACACGCCTAAAAGAACGTGTGTTAAAGGTTTGGATGCCTCTGATCAGGTTATACTTGAGTGTACTGAAGGTGAAAATGCCTCTCTTGAGCAACAATTTGTAGACTTGTATCCACAATCACATGTTGACAGTATTCTTATTCGTCAAGTGTATTACCATTCTCATGGCGAGAATAATATCTATCTTGCTAGTGATGCCGATATTCGTTTAGCAGATATGGAATCAGCGGAAAACTTCTTACTGAGTATTATAGGTGAAGTAAAGCTAGATGAATATCCTGAAGCAACGGCTGCATTAACAGTAAAAAGAACAGGACTGGAAACAGGTGATGCAACATTAACGATCATACATGATGGACAAAGCGTTACCATCATCTACCATGAAAAAACGGATGATGATGATGCAACACTCACCATTACCAATCCAGAAGGTGTCAAACTAGAACTAACAGCGACTGAAAACGCAACAAAAGGTACTGTCTCCATCAATGGCACTAATATTGGTACTCTTGAAGAACTTAAGGATACGGGTACAATTATTATTCGTTATAACGATGGCACTTTTGAGTCATTCTAACGCAAAATATGTCATTAATATGATAAAAAAGGTGTTCGCAATGAACACCTTGGTATTCGAGTGCCTATTGCTAACGTTAATAGGCGCTCCTATTACGGGATATACACAGTCACAACCATTAACCTCTACTCTAAAACCATTTATCACCTTTGATACTTTTTTGCATAGTGACAGTAGCTCACTTACTGCGTTAAACAATAACGGGAAAAATTCTTATACAACGGGTGGTAACAACCAAACCGCTTCTCTTTGGTTTGAGGTAGGTATCAAAAAAAACCAATGGTCATTTTCCAGCCTTTATCGTGAAGAATATGAGCTTGAATATCATCCTGACACTGCTGATCTTTATAATGGCTTAGAAAATGAACGCGCCCTTGAGACAGGTAGACAATATCGCATAGATCTCAATGCTAAACGTTTTAGAGGTCAAGGCTTACGCATTGCTTATCAAACACAACCTCTTAACACACTGCAATTCACTCTAGGAGGAAGTCTTTTCTATGCCTCTAAGTTACTCAATGGGTCGCTAACAGGCTTTGCTACGGCAAATAGTGCCAATGATTATGATTATAATGCAGACATTGATTACTATTATGATGAGGATATCTTGCTTGACCGTTCAGGCATAAGCGCTCCAAGCGGCATTGGCGTTGCGCTTGATATTAGTGCGCAATGGGATATTAA
>CAYNGN010000334.1:0-3627 GCA_964396615.1 uncultured Thiothrix sp.
TTATTACCCGTAACTTCACGTTTTATTTATTTAGAAAATGGTGATTTTGCGCTAGTAAAACGTGATTCGATTACTATTTTTGATGCGAATAATGAACAGGTGGAACGTGAAGTCAAAGAATCGACCGCAGGCATGTGTTCAGCAAGCCTTGGTGAGTATCGCCACTTTATGCACAAAGAAATCTTTGAGCAGCCACAGGCGGTGCAGTCAACGTTAGAAGGACGTTTAGGCAATGATGAGTTTATTCCCTGTATCATGGGTGATAATGCACAAGAAATCTTGGCAAAGGTTGAGGAAATTCAAATTATTGCTTGTGGTACGAGTTACCATGCGGGCTTGATTGCTAAGTATTGGCTAGAAGAAATGACCGATTTGCCGTGTAATGTTGAAGTGGCAAGTGAATACCGCTATCGCCGTACGCCAAAACGTAATAATGTCTTGTTTTTAACCCTATCACAATCAGGAGAAACGGCTGATACGTTGGCTGCACTGGATAAGGTGCAAACAGAAAAGAGTATGTTAGCGACGATGACTATTTGTAATGTGGCGGAAAGCTCGTTAATTCGCGAGTCTGATTTTTCACTAATGACTATTGCAGGGCCTGAAATTGGAGTTGCTTCTACCAAAGCATTTACAACACAATTAGTTGCATTGCAGATTTTTATTGGTTTATTAATGCAAGCCAAGGGCAATCACCCTGAAAAAGTAAAATGTCTAGTTGATCACCTAAAGCAACTTCCACTCTTGCTTGAACAAGTGCTAGACAAGGATGCGGCTATTGAGGCAATGGCGGAAGCCTTTGTTGAAAAGCATAATGCATTATTCTTAGGGCGTGGTGCACAATATCCTGTGGCAATGGAAGGAGCGTTAAAGCTGAAAGAAATTTCGTATATTCATGCTGAAGCGTATCCTGCGGGTGAGTTGAAACATGGTCCTTTAGCCTTAGTCGATAATGAAATGCCAATTATTGCTGTTGCACCGAATACACCGTTATTAGAAAAACTTAAATCAAATCTTGAGGAAGTACGTTCACGTGGTGGGGTGTTATATATCTTTGCTGATGAAGAGGTTAGTATTCGCGAAGATGAGCATATTCATACCATTACCATTCCCAAAGTACCTGAAATACTGGCACCGATTGTGTATACCATTCCATTGCAGTTGTTGTCTTACTATACTGCTGTATTGAAGGGGACAGATGTTGATAAGCCAAGAAATTTGGCAAAGTCAGTGACAGTAGAGTAATAATTAGGCAGGTGTAGGAAAAGCAGGGTTTGAACATTTGTTGCAACCCTGCTGGTTAAGATGGATGTTAGGAAAAGATCGCTTTCAACGTATAGAAGAACAAGATCGACAAAATAGCTCCTGCAGGCAAAGTAATTGCCCATGACATAAAGATATTACCGACAACCCGTAAATCAATCGCAGCAATACCCCGTGCAATCCCAACGCCTAATACCGCCCCCACTAAGGTTTGAGTGGTTGAAATCGGTGCGCCTGTATAAGAAGCAAGCACCACAGTGCTGGCAGCAGCAAGCTCAGCTGAGAAGCCACGGCTTGGTGTTAGTTCGGTAATACTTTTGCCAACCGTCATCATTACTTTATAACCAAAGGTAGCAAGACCGACAATAATACCCACCCCACCAATAAGTAGCACCCAACTTGGTAATGCTGATTTTGCGGCAACTGTTCCACTTTGGGCGATACTAATAACGGCGGCCATAGGGCCTACGGCGTTGGCAACATCATTTGAGCCATGTGCAAAGGCCATCGCAGAAGCGGTAAAGATCATCAGTATGGCAAAGATTTTTTCAACATTGGTATAGCTAAATTCCTTGTCATCCTTGGTTTTAAATTTAATCTGGCGAATGAGAAAAGCACCAATGAGGGCAATAAGTACACCAAAAGCCACGGCAATAAACAGACCTGCTTGCTCAGAAATATCAAGCCCAATATGTTTGAGTCCTTTTTTAATCGTTACCAAGGCAATAATGAAGCCAACCATAAAGAGGTAGATAGGACCATATTTAATGGCATTTTTAAACGGGTCATCGGTATTCATAATCAATTTCTGAATACTGGTGAAAATAGCAAACGCAATCGCACCTGCCATCAAGGGTGTAACGACCCAGCTTAAAATAATCCCTGTGACTTTACCCCAATGAACGGCATCGGGGCTAACACCAACCGCAGCAAAACCAATCACCGCACCCACAATACTGTGAGTGGTGGAAACAGGCCAGCCTTTGTGTGAGGCAATTAGTAGCCATGTTCCAGCAGCCAGTAGTGAGGCTAACATACCACAAATAAGTAACTCAGGTTTGTCAATAAAAGTGCTTTGATCAACAATCCCTTTGCGAATCGTTTTGGTGACTTCGCCTCCAGCAAGATAAGCACCTGCAAACTCAAAAATAGCCGCCAGAATAATGGCTTGTTTGATAGTGATGGCTTTTGAGCCGACCGAGGTTGCCATTGCATTGGCGACATCGTTTGCACCGATCCCCCACGCCATGAAAATGCCAAAAATAGCCGCCAAGACGATATAAATATTCATATCATTAGCAAAAAAAGTAGCAAAATCCATAATGATTTCCTAGTTAATGCAAAATTAATGCGAATTAACGCGCTAGCATAAGTTGTAAACGACTACCTACTTTTTGTGCATTGTCAGCAATACGTCCAATCCATTCAATTAGGCGATAAGTAAACATAACATCAGTAGGACGAAGCTCATCTTCTAAGGAAAATAATGTGTGTGAAAGGGCATGTTGTAGCTTATCGGTTTCGCCTTCAATTTTATTGAGTTTATCAATCATGGTTTCAACATGAGCGACTTCACGTCCACGAAAACCTGTTTCAACTAATTCATCCAGTTCATTAATAATTTTGTAAGCTTGTTTCACCGAATCAACACAGCGATCAACATAAGGTTTTATTTCTTCATGCATTTCAATGGGGAGTGACATTTTTCGCCCAACAACAAGCCCTGCAATGCGTTTTGTTTGGTTGGCAATAGCATCTTGCATTAGGAGTACCTCAAGTACATCACGTCGATCAACGGGCATAAATAATCCTTTAGGCAGATGATGGCGTAGATCTTTTTTCATTTCATCTGCTTTATGCTCACATTCAGTGATTTTTTTTCGATGCTGCTTCATTGCCTCCATATCACCAGTGATTACGCTGTCAATTAAGGGGGCTAGTGATTGAATACAGTTATACACACAATGCATATGTTCCTGTAGTGGGCGTATAGGGGAAGTCCCAAATAAGCCTGCCATATAGTTTTTTGTTGGCATATTAATTGTCCTATAGTAATAAAAACAGTAAATAGTGTTAATTAACAGTATCTTGTGTTTTTATGCTGTTATGTTTAGTATGGCGTGAAAGGCATGATGACGTTGATGTGATGACAGCAGTGTGGCCTCCCCTTCGTACAGTATAGTGGGATAACATTTTCTCCCAAATATCTGGCATCAAGATGGTAATGTGCTTTTTATTTGATTTCCAGTTCTTTAGTTGGGAAGTGAGAGGTCGATGAGAAAATGTATTTTTTTTATTCGGTTTTTTCTTACGATTCGGATTTAGCGAAAGAGCAAGCATTGCTGAAATTATTTTTATCAATTA